>DAIQPZ010000009.1:12586-15506 GCA_036787065.1 Anaerolineaceae bacterium | reverse complement strand
GCTTTAAGGCGCAAGAATTCCTGGTAAAGCTGCCCCTCGCCCGCCGGGCGGATCTCGTCGGCATAAAGTTGAAGCTGTCCGCCCGTTTCATACATTGAAATTTTGCCATGGACCTCTACGGCCATTCCGTCGCGTAGAGCGATGCGCAAGGTCTGCGCCGTGCTACGCCACATGACGACGCGTAAAGCAGCCAAACTATCTTTCAATGTGAAGTAGATATGACCAGAGGTGGGCCGAGAAAAATTGGATAACTCACCTTGGACCCACAAGTCCTGCAGGATTGGATCGCTCTCCAAAAGCTGGCGCAGGTAACGATTGACTTCAGTGACGGACAGACTGGTGGGTCGAAACAGAGGCAACGGTCTCATCGTTCAAAGCATACCCCGCTTATTGTTGGCTGTCAACTATTCCCTCAATACCGTTTCTCTGCTAAAATGGATCGTATGAGTCATATCTGGTCTCCCTGGCGCAAAGAATATATCGAGAACCAAGAACGACCGGCGGGGTGCATTTTTTGTAATGAAGTTAAAAAAGTAGACGGTCCAGAGAATTTGGTGGTTTACAGGGGTGAGAGGGTATACGTTATATTAAATCGTTACCCTTATACCAGTGGACACCTTATGGTAGTCCCCTTTGCCCATCTGGCTTCTCTAGAATTGATGGATACCCCCACACGGTCGGAATTAATTGATCTGATCAGTCATTCCACAGTGGTTTTGAATGCGGTTTACGGTCCGGCAGGTTTCAATATTGGCGCAAATGTGGGCGCGTCAGCCGGAGCTGGTATTGCGGACCATTTTCACATGCACCTCGTACCGCGCTGGTCGGGCGACACCAATTTTATGTCAACGGTCAGTGGGACGCGGGTTATTTCCGAGGCATTAGACGATATTTATCAGCGTGTTTGCGCTGCCTGGAAAACAGCCTGATTAATGGTCTGAATCGTATGGAGCGCCAGGCTGTGGGGTATGTCCCGGATCCTTCTCTTGTTGTGTGGGTTTCGGCCCCTGGTCCGATTCATTGTGGCTGGGGGTGTTTTCTTTTGTCGGGGTGGCATTGTCGCTTGGGGGAGCTGAGTTTCCTTGCACATTGGTTATCCCCTGATCCACTCCTTTGTTTTGGCGAGTGGGCTGCTGGGTTTCTATGAGAGATTGAGCCGGATCGTTTTCTTTACGAGATGGAAGGGGGGTTTTATGGAGGGTGTCGGAACCATCATCAGAAGAAGGTGCGCCGATTGTGGGCCGAATAGCGTGGGTAGGTTGTGGAGTCGCTGACTGGCCATCGTCATGATTTGAGTTGAGCGCCTGGATAGAAATAGCAATAAGCTGGTTATCTTCAGTGCGTATGATGGTCAATTTTGCATCTCCACCGATAACCGGTTGACCCATTATAAGGGTATTAGAGGTTACACCCAGGGACATCTGGCTGACGATCCATTGATCGGGTTGGATTGTATCGATCGTGCCGGTAATTTCAAACTGGCGTGCGTGGATGTCATTAACCATGAAGATGCCGCTGCTTTGGGGGAGGCCCTTAACTTCGATGTATTTACCGCGCATCTCTTCAGCCAGGCTTTGCAAATTTTGAGGGAAAACGACCTGAATCCCGGCCACGGCCCATTGATCGCGTTCTTTGCTAGTGAGAAATCCAGCGAATGTCGTCTCGATCAAGCGTTCTCGCTGCATCAAGTTATCCGTTTCTTGGGCCCGTTTGCGATCGTAATTTTCCTCTAACGATATACGCGCCACGGGATTATTTTCCAGGAAAAGCCGTGTCTGCTCGCTGGCCAATTTTACCGGGTAGAAAATATCGCCGGGGATGGATTCGCCTGATGCGATCCCGGTGCCTAAGACGATCACGAGACAGATAATGACCCCATAAACGAGAACCGCGCTGGAGCGGAAAGAACTGCCCCAATGCAGGTTTTGCCGGGCATTTACCATCTTTTCGGCCTGGTAAAGGAACCTCGACCGGCTCCGTACAAGGGTGGACATCGGAATGGCTTGCTCAAAACGCAGTGATTTGGCCGCATTGGCTGTTTCAAGGAGGGAGCGCAATTCCTCTTGGAGTTCCGGGTACGTTTCCAGGACCTGGTCGATCGTGGCGCCGGAGTGTATCTTTTCCAGGCAGTCATCCAGGGCTTTAATCAGAGTGTCCACTTTTCCCTCGCTTCGAGTGACCCGTTAAAAATTTACGCAATGCAGCCAGCGCGCGAAATTGTAATATTTTTACCGCTCCGATGCTCTTGCCCAGTGCCTGGGCAGTCTCTTCTAATGAGCGCTCTTCAGAGAACCTGAGCGTTAATACATGCTGCTGCTCTATAGTTAATTTATTTATGGAAGAACGGATTTCTTGCTGCTGCCAGGCTTGTTCGACAGCCTCTTCTGGTAAGTGCGGTGAAACCAGGGTGTCGTCATCCAATTCCTCTACCGGGCGCTGGTAATGAGATCGCAAGTGATCGAAGACCAGGTGCGAAGCAGTTCCCAACATCCAGGCCTGTAGATTCTGAATGCTTTTTCTCTGTGTATCCAAGGCTGTCAGAAAACGTAAAAAGACTTCGGAAGTAATATCTTCACAAGTCTGTTCATCATCTAGACGATACCGCACATAACGATAGACCACCGGATAAAGTTCATCGTGGATGATCGTCAGGGCATGCGGGTCTAATTTTTGAGCGCGGGAAAGTGTTTCAGAATCCATTCGATTTTTCAAGACAGATTGCAGAGTAATCGAACCTGTGTTGTGTAGTATACTCTGAATCGGAGAAAAAACATGGTTTTGGGTTCTTTGCGCGATCATTTTCTCTTAATATTTTCGAATGATATCTATCTATCTAACCAATAAGTCGTAATTCTCTCATTAAGGTTACATAGACTTTTGTCTATACTCTATGCGCGATAAGGTCCAAAAGCCCCTGATT
>DAIQPZ010000009.1:6793-12486 GCA_036787065.1 Anaerolineaceae bacterium | reverse complement strand
TTGAGATGATACGAATAACCCGATCAATGAGGGATCGATAGCAAAAAGAGCGGTGTTCCGGTTGAAACTACCCCCGCCGCATAACCCTTAATTGCCCCATAGACGGGATAACCGTTTGTATGAAGGCCGCTAACCGGGCTATCCGCCTGAAATAGGGCGGCATCCGATCGGGTGTAAGCGTGACGAATCCAAAGCGAGCATAAAAAGACTGCAGTTCCGCTCGGCAGGTCAGGTAGAGCGGTGGATCTGCCGTCTCGATTAATGCCAGGACCAATTGGCTTCCTATCCCCAGTCCATGATAGCCCGGCTGTACGGCGATCGAAGCCAGCTCGTGGGAACCATCCGAATGCGGTTTAATCTGCCCGCAGCCGATCATGTCGCCATGTTCGTTGACCGCCAGGGTAAAACGGCGCCAGTTCAGCCCGATGGGATTAATCCCAACCTTGTAAATGAGTGTTCGGATCACAGGCGCATCTTTTTTAGTCGCCGCGCATAAGTTGATTTTTTCCATAATGACCTGTCATTAACATCCGCTCCTGGTTCTATCGCCAGGAGCGGATCTTGTTCATCTATAACTGCTCAGGCTTATGCGAAAAAGACCCGAATTTGAGGTGTTTGCGCTTACCTGGTAGGCGCAAACACCTCAAATTCGGAAATTTTCACCTCATGACTGTGCAGTTGCGTCTATTTTAATAATTCTTCCAGGATGTTTTTTGCCAGGTTGGGATCGGCCTTGCCGCGCATTTTTCGCATCACTTGCCCGACAAACCAGCCCATCAAAGTAATTTTACCTGCGTGGTAGGCTGCCACTTCTTTAGGGTTTTCGGCAATCACTTCGTTGGCCACAGTCCTGATGCTCGTGTCATCACTTACTTTTACCAGACCTTCGACCTGGACGATCTCCTCGGGCGAACGGTGGGTTTCCTCTACTTTTTGCAACAGGGATTTACCCGTGGAAGTGTTGATGGTGTGGGTGTCTACCAGCCGGATGATCTCCGCCAGAAAAGCCGGGGTCAGATGGAGGTCCGCCGGGCTGACGCCCATATCGTTGATCAGTCGCAGAACGTCATTCATCATCCAATTTGAAACACGCTTTGGGTCCCCCTTGTAGGCCTTAACTGCCGTTTCATAATAATCCGATAGGCGCCGTTCGCCAGTAAGGATATCTGCATCATATTCTGGCAGTCCATACTGGGTGATAAAACGGGCTTTCCGCTCGAGGGGCAGTTCAGGCAGCCTGGCGAGGATCTCCTGTTTCCAGGCATCGTCCAGGTGCACAGGAAGCAAGTCTGGTTCGCGGAAATAACGGTAATCGGCTTCCGTTTCCTTAGACCGCATTTTGCGCAGGACGCCGGCATCCTCATCCCATTCCAGGGTCCAGGCTTCAATCCGCCGGCCGGCTTCTACTTCGCGGATCTGCCGTTCGATTTCTTTATCAATGGCATCCCGCACCGCCTCGATCGAATTGACGTTTTTGATCTCGGTTTTCGGGTTGAGATGGGTCGCTCCTTTGGGTCGGATGGAGACGTTGGCATCACAGCGCAGATGGCCTTTTTCCATATCGCTTTCTGAGATTCCCAGCCAGCGTAAGAGCTGGCGCAGGCGGGTCAGGTACTGCGCCGCTTCATTCGCGGAACGCAGGTCCGGCCCGGTGACCATTTCGATTAAAGGGACACCGCAGCGGTTAAAGTCGATCAGGCGCCGCCCATTTTCATTTTTTGTCTTACCCGCATCTTCTTCCATATGCAGTTTCCAGATGGAGACGTGGCGTGTATAACTCTGGTGATCGGGCAAAGGTACCGGGAGATCCAGGTAGCCGCCTTTGGCGAGCGACAGGTCGTACTGTGAGATCTGGTAGCCCTTGGGAAGATCGGGATAAAAATAATTCTTGCGGTCGAAATATGAAGTCTTGCGGATATCGGAATGCATGGCGGCGGCCAACAGGACCCCTTTTTCAACAACAGCCCGGTTTAAAACGGGTAAAACGCCAGGCAAACCGGTGCACACCGGACAGATGTTGGTATTGGGCGGATCAAACCACGAATCGGCTTTACACGCGCAGAAAATCTTGGTGGTGGTGTTGAGTTGAATGTGAGTTTCCAGGCCGATAACGGCTTCATATTCAGTCATGGGGCTCTCCGGCAGAGGGGGTTCTTAGGAGTCTAAGCGGTTAAAACTTTAGGTTTAGCGCTGCGCCATTCATCGGCCTCTGTTGCCATTTCAAAGGCCCTGGCAATTTGGAACAGGACTGCTTCGCTGTAATCGGGGCCGAGGAGCTGGATGCCGATTGGCAGGCCGTCTTGATCCAACCCGGATGGCAGTGAGATACCGGGCACGCCGGCATGATTGGCCGGTACGGTTAGCTGGTCGGCGTACTGCATCAGCACCGAATTGCCATAAATGGCGCCCATGGGAAAGGCGGTGGTTGGCGTAGTGGGGGTCAGCATGGCGTCCAGGTGGTAAGCGCCGTTGGGGTCAAAGACCTGTTCGAAATCGCGCCGGATCTGGCTGCGTACGCGTAAGGCACGCATATAGTACGCCTCGCTGTATTGGGCCGCGCTGACGTACATTCCCATCAGGATGCGCAGTTTGGGTTGGGGCCCAAAACCCTGGGCGCGGGTCTTGCGATACATCTCGCGCAGGTCATCCACCGGTTGGGCGGTGCGATAACCGTACTTAACTCCGTCGTAGCGGTGTAAATTTGAAGCGGCTTCCACGCGACTGATGACAAAATAAGCTGGAATGCCGTAGCGAGTAGCTGGCATGGGGACGTTCTCGATAATTTCAGCGCCCATCTGGGAAAGCCGGTCGGCCGCGTGGCGCACGCTGGCTTCAATTTCCGGTGAAATGGGCTGTTGGCCAAATTCACCGCTGTCTGGATCGGGAAAAGTGATGCGGAAATAATCGGGAGAAAGGCCAATGCGCAGGCCACGGACGCCTTTCTCCAGCGCTGCCGCGACATCCGGAACGGGTACGCTGGCCGAGGTGCTGTCTTTTGGGTCCACCCCCGCAATGATCTGGAACATGGCGGCGGCGTCGCTGACGCTGCGCGCCACGGGACCAGGGCAGTCGAGGGAAGAGGCGAAAGCAATGAGCCCGTAACGTGAAACTCGCCCGTAGGTGGGTTTAAGCCCGACCACACCACAAAAAGCGGCGGGTTGGCGGATCGAGCCGGCGGTATCTGTCCCAAGCGAGAGCGCAGCTTCGCCAGCGGCAACCGAGGCCGCGCTTCCGCCAGACGATCCGCCAGGCACACGGGATGGATCCCAAGGGTTGCGCGGGCTGGGCTGGAAGGCGGAGGACTCATTGGATGAACCATAAGTGAATTCATCCAGGTTGACCTTGCCGACCATAACCGCACCCGCGGCTTCCATGCGCTCAACAGGGGTAGCGGTATAAGGCGCAGTAAAATTGGCCAGGATGCGCGACCCGGCGGTTGAGGGTGTGCCTTTGACACAAAAGATATCTTTTGTGGTAAAAGGTACACCGGCCAGCGGGCCAACTTCCTCCCCGTCCGCAAGCTTGCCGTCAATCTTGGCGGCTTGAGCGCGGGCGCGTTCCTGGGTCAGGGTAATGAAGGCGTGCACGCGCTGGCTGTCTTCAGGGGTGAAGGCGCCGGGCTCAAGATTGCCTGGCCGTCCATCCACCTTTTCAATTCTCTTAAGGGTGGACTCGATCACTTCGGAAGCGCTTACCTGGCGCAGGTGAATTAAGGAAGCAATTTGCAGGGCCGAATAATCGCAAAGTTCCATGAACTAATCCAGTTGAGTATGTGGAATATCGGGCACGATAATATACCCGTCTTCGCTTTCAGGGGCCTGGGCCAGGATTTCTTCCGGGTTAGCAAAGGCTTGCCAGATGTCTGGGCGGGGGGGCTGGCTGATGTCTAATGGATATGGGACACCATGTAACGCGGGTGGGATCGATTCATCCAAGGGAATGGCTTCCAGCTCGTGAATGGCTTTGAGCTGGTGGTTGAGCTCACGGCGTAAATAACTGCTCTGGGTTGGATCCAACTCCAGAGCAGCCAGTTCGACCAGATGTTCAAAAACTTCAGGGGTTATTTCGTCTGTCATAATCCTTTGGCTTGATAGCCGCGCATCAAGACCCACCCGGCGAGGTCAGCTTGTTGTTTACGGCGTCGCCGTTGGAGGAATGGTGTAAGTGGGCAGCGGAGTGTAGGTCGGCATAGGTGTGCTGCTGGGGATCTTGGAGGGTGTGAACGTCCTAGTGATCGTGGGTGTATTGGTTGGCGTTCGAGTGACCGTTGGCGTGGATGTCGGTGTATTGGTTGGAGTGAAGGAAGATACCACATATAAGGTATTGGTGGCCACCAAGGTGGATGTGGGGCGTAAATTTGGCGTGTTAACCAAAAGCGGTGTTGAGGTCCAGGTGGGTGGAAGGACGACGTGTGTTGATGTTTCGGTGGGGATATCAACCGTAGGGGGAACCTGTGGCGGTGGGAATGGGTTAATAATGGAATAAGGATTGTTAAAAATGGTCAGGACAACGACCCCAAAAATGCACGCGCCAACGATCAACAAAACAGAAAGGATATCCAGAATAGATAGTTTCATGGTTTCAATCCACCCGCGGTTAATGCCAAATCGGACTTGGTGTGATGCTGTTTGGCAATTACTTGCCAGTTGGGTCCGCCAGCACTCAATGCCAGGGACTTTTCTGTCAGTATATACTACTTTTGGTGCCTGTCAAGTCAAAGTAAGATTGGGCCAGCGGATGAGGGTGGAATAGGCAGGTCATGCTATAATCGACAAATGACCTCCGGAAAGAATGAATCCCCGGGACCCCTTCCTATTGATGTTCAAATTCAGGTAGACCTGCAGCCAGGCGAATCGGTCAGTATCACGATCGAATCTTTATCCGCGGATGGAGTGCCCATTGAAACGGAGGTAACGCCGTCGCCGTGGGTAAAGAAAAGCCGCCCATCCCTGTTAACGGTTTTGATACCCGAGCGTTTGAAACCAGCCCACAAACCGGTCAAAATTCCCCAGCCAACGGTTTCAGTCGCAATCCTGCCCAAGGTCGACCTGGCGGCGCGCAGCCGGTCCATCTCTTTGGAAATGACTTTGTTTGGTCTGTCACTTCTGACTTATCTCAGTACGCGCCTGATCGGTCTGGTCAATTTTCCAATTTACTTTTTTACCGATGAAGCCATCCAGACGGTGTTAGCTTCCGATTTTGTGCGCGACCATTTCCACAACTACGATGGTGATTTCTTCCCGACCTTCTTTGTCAACGGTGGCCAATATAACCTGGGCACATCGGTTTACCTGCAAATTATCCCTTATTTGCTAATAGGTAAATCCGTCTGGGTTACGCGCGGGATTGCCGTCCTCGCCACCCTGATGGCTGCCATTTCGGTGAGTCTGGCGCTGCGTTCGATTTTTAAAGTCCGTTATTGGTGGGCCGGCACCCTGGTCCTTTCGGTGATCCCTGCCTGGTTTCTCCATTCGCGCACGGCCTTTGAAACTGGTCTGATGGTGTCTTTATATGCGGTTTTTTTGTTCTTTTACCTGTTATACCGGAACCGGTCGCCCCGATACCTGTATGCGGCCCTGGTTTTTGGTGCGTTGGTTATCTATACTTACAGCCCGGGCCAGATGGTGATGTTGGTAACTGGCGTATTAGCCGGGTACAACGTCTTCATGCTGCGTGACGCGCTGGTGAACGGC
>DAIQPZ010000009.1:0-6693 GCA_036787065.1 Anaerolineaceae bacterium | reverse complement strand
TGGCGTATTAGCCGGGTACAACGTCTTCATGCTGCGTGACGCGCTGGTGAACGGCCCGACCTGGTTTAAGGATTACGGACTGGGCGGCATGCAGTACGGCGCCGACCAGATCTTTGGCGAGATTAAAAATTACTTTACACGCGCCGGATACAAAGATCATCCTGACCCCCTCCTGGTCGAATGGGACCGATGTGGTGGCGCGTTTCTTCCTCCCGGATACGACCAAGGTGATTTTAGGGAGCATCGATGGTTTCATCTTCGATCATAAACCCCTGAGCGTCAATACCATCTTTATTCTGATCCCGGATGAATACCAGCGCATGCTCGATACCAAAAAGTTTACCGATGTTAAAATAGAAAAGACATTGCCCTACCCCGATGGCTCGCCTGGTTTTTATTTTGTGCATTTACGTTACGTAGACAATATCGATGCGATCCTGGAGGCCGAGAAGGAAGCGCGCCGGGTGCTAATATCTGAAGATGAGACGATCGACGGCCAGCCCGTCACAGTGCGTTATTCGATGCTGGATATGGGCCCAATCAAAAACTTATTCGATGGCGAGCCCAATTCTCTGGTGCGCTCTCTGGAGGCCAACCCCATGGTGATCGAACTGGTCTTCAATCAGCCGCGCACGCTGCGTGGGGTTACTTTAAAGGTAGGGGGTACTGCCACGGAAGTAAAAGCTGTCTTGCATTTTACTGGCAGCGATCAGACCCTGGTCTATGACAAGGATTTCGCCAATACCCCGCAGGAAAAGGACGTCTCGCTTGATTTTGGCGGACCTCGCCAGATCAGCCTGCTCCACCTGGAAGTGAAAAGCATATATGATAGTGAACCAGCGCACGTCCATATCTGGGAGTTGAGGTTAAATGAGTGATACGCCATACCGGCGCCGCCCATTTCTGGTAACGCTGTTGGCCCTGCTTTTTTTGATCCTGTCGGTTCTGGGTTGGGTGCGTTTGGAACAAGCTATCCAGGGCTGGCGGGTGCTGTCCCATTTTGGTGGGGCTGGTCTGCCAATATACCAGGGGATCAGCGGCGCCTTGTGGGGGTTGACCGGCTTACCCGCGGTCTGGGGTCTGTGGAGGAGGAAGATCTGGACGATCAAGGCTGTTTGGCCGGCGGCTCTGGCTTACCCGTTGTTTTTCTGGCTGGACCGGTTTTTGGCCGGCCGAGCCCCACAAAGCCAGGAAAACTGGATCTTCGCGTCCGTGATGACGCTTGTTTGGGGGCTGTTGGTCGGGTTTACTCTATCACGCCGGAATATCCGACCCTATTTCAGGCGCGACCAGGCATCATGAGGTGAGGTTATGAGCGCAAGCGAAAAAGAATTGGAAGTTAAGTTTTATCTGGTTAAGTTTAGCGAGTTAGAACAACGCTTGAAAAAGTTGGGCGCCACGCTATTACAGCCCAGGATTTTTGAGTTGAATTTGCGGTTTGATACCCCGGATGGCGCCCTGACCCAGGCTTCGCGCGTACTGCGTTTGCGCCAGGATGCCCAGGCGGTGATGACGTACAAGGGTCCCAGCCAATCGCAGGAAGGGGTCAGCGCGCGCCAGGAGATTGAATTTACGGTTGGGGATTTCACCGCCGCTCGCCATCTTCTGGAAGCTCTGGGTTATCAAGTGAGTGTGACGTATGAGAAATACCGCAGCACGCATTTATTGGATGGGGTGAAGATCACCCTGGATGATATGCCGTATGGAGATTTTGTTGAATTCGAAGGACCCGAACCGGCTATCATCCGCTCCACGGCGGAGAAATGTGGGTTGAATTGGGACGCCCGGATTATGGAAAGCTACCTGTCGCTTTTCCACCGCTACAAACTGACCCAGGGATTATCGATGCCCGATCTGACCTTTAAGGCTTTTGAAGGGCTTCTGGTGAAGGCGGAAGAATTGGACGTCCGCCCGGGCGATCTAAGTTGATGAGGTAAGCCGGCATCAGGTTTAGCTGGCCCCAGGCCAGTTGCTCGATGGGCGCTTCGACGCAAAGTAAACGTTGGAGCTGGTCTGCGAAGGCGCCGGCTGGACCGGTGGTGAAAAAGCGCACGGTCCCCTGGCCCGGGCCGGTGTTGTTCAGCCGGGATGCCTGAAGCAGCCGACCGGTCTGGCGAGCCACTGCCGGGGCGGGGTCGATGACGCGCACTGACGGACCACATATGGATTGGATCAGGGGGATGACAAAAGGATAATGCGTGCAGCCTAAGACTACCGTGTCGATGCCCCGCGCCAGCATGGGCTGTAAAGCGCGGTCTAGAATTGCGCGGGTTTCCGCGCTATCCAGCTCCCCTTTTTCAACCTGGTTGACCAACCCAACGCACGGGTCCTGATGGATGACGACACCGTGCGCAAAGCGCTCTACCACCGATGCGTATAAAGCGCCCTGGAAAGTGGCGGGTGTCGCCAATACCCCAACCTGCCCCGTTTTCGTGGTTTCCGCGGCCGGTTTTACGGCGGGTTCCATACCCACAAAGTGGACAGCAGGAAATTCCTGACGCAGATTGTGCAGGGCCGCGGCAGAGGCGGCGTTGCAGGCCACCACGACCAGTTTGGCGCCTTGTTCTAACAGGAAGCGGGTGATGGTTGACGAGAAAGCGCGCACCTCGTCTAATGAACGCGGCCCATATGGAACGTGCCCCTGGTCGGCCAGATAAAGGATCGATTCATAAGGGAGCTGCTGGCGAATGGAACGTAAGACGGACAGACCCCCAATGCCGGAATCAAAGACACCGACCGGGCGGGTAGAGTCTGTCTCTTTGGCCGGGTACGGGGTTGGGACATTTTTTTTGCTGGGGTTCATGCGCGAATTTACCCTTGCGAATAGGAGTTGGCCGCGATGATAAAGCTGCGAAACAACGACTGCATGGGAGGCGAGTCGGGCAGACATTCGGGATGCCACTGCACGCCCAGCCCGTAAGAGTGCCCGGCCAGTTCTACTGCTTCGACCAGACCATCCGGAGAGAAGGCGACCGGTTTGAGGGATGGCGCCAGATCGCGCAGCCCCTGGTGGTGCATGCTGTTGACTTTAATCGCCGGTGGGTGGGTAGTATGGTCGATGCCTAAATAGTGAATGATCTGGCTATCTTCAGCCAGTGTCACCTCGTGGGAAAGGGTGTCGCGCGGCCAATCGGGAAACCAGTCGTGCTTGATTGCCCCCGGTTTGAGACCGGCAATATCGGCGTAAAGGGTGCCACCGAGCGCGACATTGATCACCTGGATCCCACGGCAGATGCCAAGCAGGGGCCGGTTGGCCGCGGCGGATTTTTGAACCAGGGTGATTTCAATTTGATCGCGTTCGGCGTCAATGCCGTAGACAGCAGGATGCGATTCTCCATTGAACCGGGCCGGGTCAACATCTCCGCCTCCGGTTATCAGCACGCCGCTCAGGTGCGAAAGGATCCCGTCCCAGGTTGAAGCGGGGATACCGGTGGGGATCAAAACTGGCACACCCCCGGCCCTGACTACCGACTGGACGTAGGCCTCATTCATGCTGATCAGGACGCTACCAGCTTCTGTAAATGAACGAGATGTGGTGATGCCGATCAAGGGAGCACTCATGAATTTACCTCAACCATCTTATTTGGGCGGCTGTTCAAACCGCCCAAATAACTAAGCGCGAGCGACATAACCCTAAAAAGGGCGCAGCCTGTATTGACTGCACCCTGTGATGGAAGTATAAAAGGGTTTTTAAAAACGCTGTTTGAGACGTGCGCTTTTACCCGTACGCGTGCGCAGGAAGTACATCCGCGCGCGCCGGACAACGTTGTGGCGCTCCACCTGGACTTTTTCAATGCGCGGTGAGCGCAGAAGGAAAGTGCGCTCGACGCCGATGCCATTACTGGCAATACGCCGGACGGTGAAAGACGCGTTATTGCCTCTGTCGCGAACATAAAGGACCGTACCTTTAAATTCCTGGATGCGTTCCCGATTGCCTTCTTTGATCTTGACGTGTACGCTGACAGTGTCGCCTGGTCGCAAAGACGGGATATTTGGATTAGCCGGGGCCTCGACAGACTGAAGAAGAAGGTCGCTCATGGTGTCATTCCTTACCAATTTATTCTTGAATAATTGTAGCGCACAGACTGAAAGCCTATGACGCGGGGGAAGATTATACCACGGTCACCGGTGAGCGTAAAGGTCATTTTTGCGTAAATGAGCTTGCATTTTCCGTGATTTTGCGAGGTGGTGTGAATTAATCCGCACAATTAAACTTATACCGGATTAAATTGGGTCTGTAGGAATTGCCGTGGTGAATCCCCAAAATGCGGCTTATTCCACGGCAATTCCCAGAGAGCCCAAGTTTTTGCCCCGACTCATTCCAGTGATGTATGATATACTTCTTGCGCTTTCGCCATGGTGCGAGAGATACCAACCAATTCACACGCTGCTAGATTTACCCCGGCGTGCCGGCAAGCGATTGCTTTGCTGGTCGTGGGTGAAGCTGACGGCAGCGGAGGAAAAACGCAAAAAGGAGATAGGCAATGGCTACAGTTGTATCCATGAAAGCTCTCTTAGAGAGTGGTGTCCATTTTGGCCACCGGACTAATAAATGGGATCCACATATGCGCCCGTATATTTTCACCGAGCGCAATGGCATCCATATCATCGATCTTCAACAAACCGTCAAGGCTCTCAATTCCGCTTACAATCTTGTGCGCGACACCGTCTTCCAGGGAGGCGCCATCATGTTTGTAGGCACCAAACGCCAGGCGCAGGAAACCATCAGAGATGAAGCCATCCGTTGTGGTATGCCCTACGTGGTCGAACGCTGGCTGGGTGGGATGCTGACCAATTGGGTTACCATTTACAAACGGATTAATGAGCTTGAGCGGCTTGAGCACCTGCGCGACAGCGGTGAAATTAACCGCCTGACCAAAAAAGAGGGCTTGATGATCGAACGTGAAATTAAGCGATTAACCACCCGCTTGAGTGGTGTGCGCAATATGCAACGGCTGCCAGAACTGGTCTTTATTGTAGACGTCAGCCGCGAAGAGACGGCCGTGCACGAAGCCAATCTGACGCAAGTACCGGTTCTTGCCCTGGTGGATACGAACTGCGATCCGCGGGGCGTGGACTTTGTCATCCCTTCTAATGACGACGCAATCCGGGCGATCAAGCTCTTGGTAGGAAAAATCGCGGATGCAGTCCTGGAAGGTAAAGCGATGCGCAAGGAAGAATTTGAAGAAGAAGCTCCTGTCGTTGTTTCTCAGGCAGCCGATGTTCCCGACCATTCCAGGCTCGATATGGATGTTGAATTAGAAGAAAAAGATTTGCTCGGTGAGGCGACCCTGGCTAAACTGGCTCCTGGCCGGCACGATGAAACCGAAGCTACCGAAGTAATATAGACTGGAAGGATGAGGCATGGGAATTTCGACTGAACAGATTAAAAAGTTACGTGAAGCGACTGGGGCTGGGATCCTCGACTGTCGCAAAGCTCTCGAGTCGGCCGATGGTAATTATGACAAGGCTGTCGATTACCTGCGCGAAAAAGGTCTGGCTACCGCCGCCAAGCGCGCTGGCCGGCAGGCTTCAGAAGGTGTGGTTGAGTTGTATTCCCACGGCAATGGCCGGGTGGGTGTGATGGTGGAATTGAACAGCGAGACTGATTTCGTGGGCCGTTCGGAAACGTTCCGCACCCTGGCGCATGAATTGGCTCTCCAGATTGCGGCCGGTTCTCCCCTGTACATCCGCGAAGAAGATATCCCCGAAGATGTTCTGGAACACGAGAAGCAGATTGCAACCGCGAAATCCAAGGAAGAAGGCAAGCCAGATTCTGTGATCCCTCGCATTGTTGAGGGGTATATCGTCAAATACAAAGACGAAACTGTATTGCTGCGCCAGCAATACATCCGCGACGAGAGCATGACCGTTCAGGTATTGGTTAACCAGGCTGTTACCAGTCTTGGCGAAAATATTGTCATCCGGCGCTTCATGCGTTGGGCCCTGGGTGAAACAAGCGCAAGTTAGTCATCAATGACAATGAGGCCAACCGCAAGGTTGGCCTCATTGATAATTTGGGCAATATAAGAGGTGACACTATGGAAGGTTTAAAATATCATCGCATCCTGCTTAAATTAAGTGGTGAATCTCTGTCAGGCGCCAATGGGTTTGGCATTGACCCAAAGCAGGCGAACGATATTGCCGGGCGAGTGCGTGAAGTCCGTGAATTGGGCGTAGACGTGGCCATCGTGATTGGCGCGGGCAACCTGTGGCGCGGCCGGGTTGGACTTGAAGTCGGGATGGATCGAGCGACCGCCGATTATATGGGCATGTTGGCCACTGTAATGAATGCGCTGGCCTTGATGGACGCGCTTGAGTCGCAGGGTGTGGTAACCCGCGTCCAGTCGGCGATCGAAATGCGCTCGGTAGCCGAGCCTTACATCCGCCGGCGTGCCATCCGCCACCTCGAGAAGGGCCGTGTGGTGATTTTTGGCGGTGGGACTGGCAATCCTTATTTTTCGACTGACACCGCGGCGGCATTGCGCGCCATGGAGATCGATGCCAATGTGCTCATTAAAGCCACCAAGGTGGATGGGGTCTATGATTGCGATCCCAAAACCAACCCCGGCGCTGTCCGTTTCGACCGTTTATCTTATATCGAAACATTAAACCGCCGCCTGGCGGTGATGGACAGTACGGCCGTATCCTTATGCATGGAGAATAAACTGCCCATCCTGGTCTTGAATTTAT
>DAIQPZ010000200.1:0-4659 GCA_036787065.1 Anaerolineaceae bacterium | reverse complement strand
CGCCATGACCGATAAGCGAATGAGCCCGGCGGAGGCGGTTAAGCAGTTCATCCAAAACGGTGATTATATTGCGACCGGCGGTTTTGGCAGCGTGCGCTTCTCAACTGCAATTTTGCACGAGATCGTGCGCACTCATAAGCACAACCTGGGACTTTCCGGCCACTGCACGACCCATGATTTCCAGATCCTGGCTGCCGGGCAGGCCATCGACCGCTGCGATGTGGCATATGTGATCGGGCTGGAGATGCGTGCTTATTCGCCAAACGCCCGCCGCTTTATGGAAAGCGGACAGGTGCGGGTGACTGAATGGAGCAACGCGGGCCTGGGCTGGCGTTACAAGGCGGCCGCCATGGGAATCCCCTTCCTGCCGGCGCGCACTATGCTTGGCTCGGACACTTTGCGGTACAGCGCGGCCAAAATGATTGAGGATCCTTTCAGCGGACAAAAGCTGGTAGCAGTGCCGGCGCTTTATCCGGATGTGGGAATCCTGCACGTCCACCAGGCGGATATTTATGGCAACGCCCAAATTGAAGGGGTCAGTATTGTCGATCTGGATCTTGCCCGGGCCAGCAAGCGGGTCATCCTAACCACCGAACGCATAGTGGATACGGAGGAATTCCGCAAAGAACCGGGCAAGACCAGTATTCCGTACTACCTGACGGATGCAGTCTGCCTGGTGCCTTACGGCAGTTATCCGGGAGACATGCCGTTCGAATATTTTTCGGACGAGGCACACCTGGCGGAATGGGTCGAGGCCGAGAGAGATGCTGAAACGTTTCAGGTTTTCCTGGATAAATATATTTACGGAACCAACAGCTTCACAGAATACCTGGAATTAATTGGCGGTGAAAAACGACTGGCCGAGCTTAGAGAACTGGCTCCCCTCAAGCGAAAGCACGAAAGCAGACATGGCAGAGATTAACGGACGCTACAGCCTGAAAGAACTGATGATTTGTGCCGCGGCGCGCCTGTTGGAGGACAACAAAATTGCGGTGATTGGGGTTGGAATGCCGCTGGCGGCAGCTATGCTGGCCCAAAAAATCTCGGCTCCGAACCTGGTCATTATGTTTGAAGGGGGTAGTTTTGCCCCAATCCTGGAAAAGCTGCCGAATTCGGTGGGCGGTTCGCTGACCCTGACCGGCGCTCTCATGCACAGCAGCATGTACGAAATCATGGAAGCTGCGCAGAGAGGCATGGTGGATTATACCTTCCTGGGCGGCGCCCAAATTGACAGGTATGGAAATATCAACTCGACTATGATCGGTGATGATTATTACCATCCCAAGGTAAGGCTACCCGGCAGCGGCGGCGCCAACGACTTTGCCTCGTTAAGCTGGCAGACCCTATCGATCGTGCCGCATGACCGGCGCAAGTTTGTCCAGCAGGTGGATTTTATTACTTCTCCGGGCTACCTGACCGGACCCGGGGCGAGAGAGGCTGCCGGGCTGCCCCCGGGGACGGGACCCTACAAGGTCATCAGCACGCTGGGGGTGATGGGCTTTGACCCGCTCAGCAAGCGGATGGTGGTTGAAAGCCTGCATTCGGGTGTAACGAGAGAGGAAATTGCCGACAACACCGGTTTTGAGCTGTTGTTTGCTGATTCTCTCAGAGTGACAGAAGACCCTTCGGAGCGGGAGCTTGAAATCTTGAGGAACGAGGTTGACCCGCAAGGGACGATCATTGGCAAACTGGCCGGCAGCTAAAACGTACGAATAGAAAGGAGTGCCCATGGATTTCAAGTTGACGGAAGAACAGGAATTGTTAATCCAAAGCCTGAGTGAGCTGTTGGAACGCGAGGCTCCAGAGAGCATGATGGCTGAGATGGATGAGAAGCATGAATTTCCACAAAAGGCCTGGAAGGCCCTGGCTGATAACGGCATCCTGGGGTTGGGAATCCCGGAAGCATATGGGGGTACGCCGGCCGATATCCTGACCATGACCCTGGTTTGTGAGACCCTGGGAAAATATGCTTTTCCACTTGGAATTATTTATTCGTTGGGAATGATCACTATCCGCGATATCGTTCAATTTGGGTCAGAGGAGATCAAAGCGAAGGTTCTAACGGGGATTGTGAGCGGGGACGCCCCGGTGGCCTTGGGCATTACGGAACCTCAGGCCGGCTCCGATTCGGCTGCCTTGAAGGCCACGGCCGTTTTCGAAGGCGATGACGTGATTTTGAATGGGCAGAAGATGTACTGCACACTGGCCGGGGTTTCAAAGTACATAATGCTCATGACGCGCGATGCAAAGCGTGAAAGCCCTTACCAATCCATTTCGATGTGGCTGCTTTCGACCGATACACCGGGGGTGCACTTTAATGTGCTTTCTAAATTGGGGTGGTGGACGGTTCCTTCTTACCAGGTGTTTATCGATAATGCCCGTATTCCAGCCACAAACCTGATCGGCAAGATGAATGAAGGGTGGCCGCAGTTGATGGCAAATTTTGAAATTGAGCGCCTGGCCTTGTGCGCTGCTTCGGTGGGGGCGGCGGAGGCTGCCTATGAGGACGCCTCTACGTATGCCAACCAGCGCTTCCAGTTCGGGCAGCCGATCGGCAATTACCAGGCCATTCAGCACAAGATTACCGACATGGCGGTCAAAATCGAAAATATGCGCAACTACATTTACAAGATTGCCTGGATGATGGACCAGGGCCTTTCCGTGCGCCACGAACATGCCATGTGCAAGCTGTACGTTGCCCAGGCGTCTTTCGAGGTGTGCGATGACGCCATGCAGATTCTGGGTGGGTTCGGATATATGGTGGAAAGCCGGGTGCAGCGCCTGTGGCGGGATATCCGGCTGATGCGCATCGGCGGCGGAACGGACGAAATTATGTATAACATTGCCGGCCCACAGCTTTTGAAGAAGGCCAGGAAATAATTGGAGGCGGAATGAATATCGTCGTATGCTGCAAGCTGGCCCCGGATGCGGCGGATATCCAGGTAAGCAGTGACGGCTCGATTTCACTGGAGCGAGCCGAATGGATCATTGGAGGATTTGACTTGCAGGCAATTGAGGCCGGAGCGCGCCTGGCTGAAGCCAGCGGGGGGAAACTGGTTGCGCTGAGTGCAGGTCCACACCAGATCAACAATTCCAAACTGAAGAAGTACCTGTTATCGCGCGGCCCCGATGAGTTGGTGCTGGTGATTGACGATGCTCTGGCAAACGCCGATACAGCCATGACGGCAGCTGTTCTGGCACAGGCCATCCGCAAAGTTGGGGCAGTGGACCTCGTTCTATGTGGAGAAGGCTCGGCTGACCTGTATTTTCAGCAGGTTGGAATCCAGGTTGGCGAAAAATTGGGCCTCCCCACGTTAAATGCTGTCAGTAAGATCGAGAACGGGGATGGGAAGCTGTTGGTGGAGCGCAGCTTAGAAGACGAGGTGGAAGTCCTGGAGGTGCCGCTTCCGGCTGTGCTCTCGGTGACCACCGATATCAACCAGCCGCGCCTGCCGACCATTAAGGAAATTTTGAAAGCCGGCAAGAAACCCGTCACAGAATGGACGCTGGCCGATCTTAGCCTTGACGTTTCCTTTCAAAACCAGGTGGAAGTGATCCGAACGACTGCACCTCGCCAGGCGCGGCGGAAAAAGATCATGATCTCGGGAGGTGCGGATGAAGCCGTGTATGCGTTGATTGTTTACCTGAACAAAGAAGGGCTGATATGAATTGGGATGAAAGCAGGCCAATGAATGCTGACATTTGGGTATTCTCTGAAAAACCGACTTTGCTGGGTGAATTATTGGCAGGCGCCCGTGTCCTTTCGGACCATAGCAACGGTGCTGTTGTGGCGGTCGTTTCAGGCCCCGTGGAGAGAACGGAGGAAGCTTTTGAGCGCGGGGCAGAAAAAGTGTTTTGGCTTGGGGAACTAAAACCGGGATTCCTGGTGGAGGATTATGTTCCAACCCTGGCGCACCTGGCAGCCAAGGAAAAGCCTTACGGGATATTGATTGGCTCAACCCGGCGCGGCAGGGCGGTAGCTGGGCGGCTGGCTGCCCGGCTTAATTTAAGCGTTATTACCGACGTGACTGAATTTATAGTTGAGAATGGTACCTTGCAAGCCCGGCACATGATCTTTGGCGGCGGAGCTGTGCGGGTTGAAAGACCGGTTTCTGAAATGATGCTGGCTACCGTCGGACCGGGAATTTTCAATCCTCCGCCACCCACACCCGGATTGAAGGGCGATCTGCAAATACCTGATTTTATCGAGCCGGAGTGGCGCCTTACTTTGTGCGAGCGGAAAATCAAGCCTGCGCCGGCAGTGAACCTGCCTGCGGCAAAGAAGGTCGTTTGCGTGGGGCGGGGGGTTGCAAAGCAGGAAGATATGGCGCTGATGGAGGAGCTTGCCCGGATATTGGGGGCCGAAATTGGGTGCACCCGGCCGCTTGCAGAAGGGTTGGGCTGGCTACCGCGTGAACGCTACATTGGAATATCCGGCGCAAACATCAAGCCCGACCTGTACCTGGGGATTGGCGTTTCGGGCCAGGTACAGCATACGATCGGTATGAGCGAAGCGCGGGTGGTGGTGGCGATCAATAAGGATGGGGAAGCCCCGATTTTTGACCAGGCCGATTATGGAATTGTGGGTGACCTGTATACCATTGTTCCAGCGCTAATTAAGGCTTTAAAGGCCAGAACATGAAGCCTGGTGCGGCTGGG
>DAIQPZ010000060.1:7284-13974 GCA_036787065.1 Anaerolineaceae bacterium | reverse complement strand
GTAATAATAGACCGTTCCATTGGCCGGGTTGGGGTTGGCGGCCAGGTACCGGTCGAAAGCGGCTCCGGCCAGTGCATACTTGCCGGCAAAATAATCGACCAGACCCCGGTTGAAATCATCCACGGTTACGCTGGCGTTGACCAGGGCAACCAGTGCCGAATAACTGTCGTATGAGCGGGGAAAATTGTTCACAGCGTCCTGGAAATTGTTATGAGCCTCATCGACGTGGCCCAGGCTGATCTGGATCTGGCCAATCAGTAAATCCATGGTGGCTTTGGTGTAATCGCTGCTTGTGGTTTTATACAGGTCATTGAATTGGGTTAATGCTGTCGTCAGATCCCCCTGGCTCAGGTTAGCCTGGGCAATCTTTATTTGTAAGGCTTCGAGCGAGCCGAGGTGCGGCGCCTGGATGGCAGCCTGGTAAGCATTGATGCCGCCAGCGAAATCACCCGCGTTGATCAGAACATCTCCGCGCAGTTCTTGAATATAAGCATCGATGATCCCAGGATTCAATTGTAAATAACCAGCGAAGGCGCTGTCCGCCTCTTTGTATTGTTTCTGGAGAGTGTATATTTTTCCGATGAAATAAAGTGCCCTGGCGCGGATATCGTTGGGCGAGCCCTGTTCCGCCAGCGATTGGAAGGCGTTAAGGGCTGAGGCGTAGTCCCCTGTCAGGTATTTAACCTGGCCGATGCCTAAGCGCGCCGCAGCCTGGATCGCCGGGTCTGTGGATGCATCCAGGGCAGTCTGGTATTCGGCCAGGCCTTTTTCGTAATCTCCTTCCAATAGGGCATAGCTCCCATCGTGTAAACGCGTGGTTGGGGCAGGGGTTGAAGTTGGGATAGGTGTGGCCGTCGGCGCCTGGGTTGGGGTGGCACTTGGTAAAGGGGGCAGGGTTGCTGTGGGCGTGGGTGAATGGGTGGGAACGATGAATGCCGGCCAGGCGCAGGCTTTAAGGGCCATTACCAGGCTAAGCATGATGAGCAGTAGGGACTTTTTTTTCATGTCACTTCAGGGCTTTAATTGGGTATTTGAGGAGGCGTGCCTTGAAACAAGGCATGCATTGAGGCAATGGGTGCAATGCTTCAAGGCTTTGACAAACAACCGGATGCATGTTAAACTAACCTTACGATAACCTTAACCACGCTCTCAGTTGAGGGCGTTTTTTGATGCAAACACGATGCGTACACTTGAATGGGATCCAACAAGCTACCAACTCCGGATGATCGATCAACGGATATTACCACGCACTTTTAAAGTGGTTACCCTGGATACTTACCAGGCAGTTGCTGAAGCTATTACCACCATGGTCGTACGGGGAGCGCCAGCCATTGGCGCATCCGCCGCTTTCGGTATAGCTCTGGCAGCTTGCCGCTCCCAAGCCAAAGATTTGGCCGGGCTGCGCCGGGATTTAAAAACAGCCGCCTGTGTTTTAGGGGCCTCTCGACCCACCGCAGTGAATCTGGCCTGGGCGCTCAAACGTATGATGAAGATCGTCGATGCAGAAGGTTCTTCAGTCGAACTGCTGACCGGTAAATTAATCGACGAAGCTCAGACTATCGCGGACGAAGATGTGGCAATCAACCAGAAAATTGCGAGGTACGGCGCCACGTTGATTGAGGATGGCGATACCATTATCCACCATTGTAACACAGGCGCTTTAGCAACTGTGGATTGGGGGACCGCTTTAGGGGTGATCCGTATGGCCCATCAATTGGGAAAGCGCATCCATGTATTGGTAGATGAAACCCGCCCAAGGTTGCAAGGCGCTCGTCTTACCGCGTGGGAATTGGGCCAATATGGTATCCCGTATGATATTATCTGCGATGGCGCGGCAGGTTACTTTCTTTCTCGGGGTTTAGCCCAAAAAGTTTTTTTTGGCGCAGACCGTGTGACGGAAAATGGGGACGTGGCCAACAAAGTAGGCAGTTATATGCTGGCTTTGGCCGCCCGGGATAATCAGGTGCCCGTTTATTCTGTTTTCCCGCTATCCAGCATAGACTTTTCTCTTAAAGAGGGTCGGGAGATCCCAATTGAAGAACGGGATGGGGTGGAGGTACTCGATATCGAGGTCAAAGGCGAACCCGTGACACCTATAGGGGCAACTGCACGCAATCCAGCATTCGATATAACCCCCCACCGGCTGATCACTGCCTGGGTAACAGAAAAAGGGGTGATCTATCCACCTTTTGATCAAGCTTTCCCCACGCATGTGAATTGAGGTAACTGCTCGGCCATGCGAAGAAAGTTGCCGGATTTGAGGTGTTTGCGCTTACTTAGTAAGCGCAAACACCTCAAATCCGGGTCTTTTCGTAGCAGCCTGAGCAGTAACGAATTAAGGCTTCAATCAGATTGATGAGAAAGTGATGGATTAATTTAAATGGATATCATCTGTACTGGATCGATTGCTTATGATTATTTGATGACGTTCCCTGGATATTTCAAAGACCACATCCTGCCGGAACGCCTCAATTCGCTCAGCCTGTCCTTCCTGGTCGACAGCATGGTGCGCCAACGGGGGGGAACGGCGCCAAATATCGCTTATACCCTGGCGTTGTTGGGGGGGCGTCCCAGGCTGGTTGGAACTGTGGGCGAAGATTTTTCAGACTACAATGAATGGTTGAAAAACAAAGGTATCGATACACGGGATGTGCGTTTGATCCCGGGTAAATTTACGGCATCATTTTTTGTCAATACAGACCGGTCCAATGCCCAGATCGCCAGTTTTTATCCTGGCGCCATGGCTCACGCCGGAGAAATATCGATGCGCGAGCTTGGACTGGCCAAAACCGATCTGGTGGTCATATCTCCTAACGATCCATCCGCGATGATCCGATATGCGGCGGAATGCTGTGAATTGGGTGTGCCATATTTGTACGACCCCAGCCAGCAGATTGTGCGCATGAATGCGGACGATTTACGCCTGGGTGTTGAAGGCGCCCAATCCTTATTCGTCAATGATTACGAGTTTGACCTGCTCCAGAAACATACCGGTTTAACCCTGGATTCTATCCTTACTAAGGTAACCTTCGTCGTGATCACCTGTGGCGAGTCGGGTGCGTCGATTTACACCCGCGACCAGCGGTTTGATATTCCGGTTGTCCCGCCAGAGAGGATCGCCGATCCTACCGGAGTTGGGGATGCTTTCCGGGGTGGTTTCTTGACTGGTTATCGTCTTGGCTTGGACTGGGAGACGTGTGGTAAAATGGGCGTTCTGGCAGCCACTTATTGCCTTGAACAGGTTGGAACTCAATCGCATTTTTATACACCGGCTGATTTTATCGGCCGGTTTCACCGTCATTTTGATGATCAGGGTAAACTCGATGTTTTACTCAAATAATATGGAGGATTTAAATGGATAATTATCACGTTAAAGATACGAGCCTGGCTGAAGGCGGACGCAGGAAGATTGATTGGGCCGAACGGGAGATGCCTGTTTTGCGCTTGATCCGCGAGCGGTTCAAGAAAGAGCGTCCCTTGGCGGGTGTGCGCGTGTCTGCCTGCCTGCACGTCACCACCGAAACAGCCAACTTGATGATCGCGCTTCAGTTGGGCGGGGCCGATATTGTGCTGTGTGCCTCAAATCCGCTGTCAACCCAGGATGAGGTAGCAGCGGCTCTGGTTTCGCATTATGAGATTCCTGTGTTCGCCATTAAAGGTGAAGACAACGTCACCTATTACAAACATCTGAATGCTGCCCTGGACCACAAACCCCAGATGACGATGGATGATGGGGCGGACCTGGTGAGCACCTTGCATAAAGACCGGCGCGAGCTGCTGCCCAATATGATCGGCGGCACCGAAGAAACCACCACGGGTGTGATCCGCCTGCGCGCGATGGCGGCGGATAATGCCATGTCTTTCCCAATCATCGCGGTTAACGATGCCATGACCAAGCATTTATTTGATAACCGTTACGGTACTGGCCAATCCACCCTCGACGGTATCGTCCGCGCGACCAACATACTTCTGGCCGGAAAGAATTTCGTCGTGGCGGGTTATGGCTGGTGCGGGCGTGGCCTGGCCAGCCGCGCGCGCGGTATGGGCGCAAATGTGATTGTCACCGAAGTTAACCCACTGCCTGCCCTGGAAGCGGTGATGGAAGGCTTCCGGGTGATGCCGATGGCTGAAGCCGCCAAATTAGGCGATATTTTCTGCACGGTGACCGGAGACTTAAACGTGATCGATCGCCAGCATATGGAGTTGATGAAGGATGGCGCCATTATCGCCAATTCCGGGCATTTCAACGTCGAAATCAATATCCCTGCCCTGGAAGAGATGTCCACCAGCAAGAAACTCGTGCGGCCTTATGTTGACCAATATGAAATGAAAGATGGCCGCCGGATTTATCTGTTAGGTGAAGGACGTTTGATCAACCTGACTGCCGCCGAGGGTCATCCCGCGAGTGTCATGGATATGTCTTTTGCCAACCAGGCGCTCAGCGCGGAATACATGATCAAAAACGCCGCCAAACTGCAAAAACAGGTGTACAGTGTCCCCGAAGAGATCGACCGCGAAATCGCCCGGTTGAAACTGGATGCGATGAATGTGGCGATCGATACCCTGTCTGATGCGCAGGTGAAATACTTGAATTCCTGGCAGGAAGGCACCTAAAATAGAGTCCCCGAATATGAGATGTTTGTGGATGCTTTGAACCACAAACATCTCATATTCGGGACTTTTTTATCAGGAAGGATTGACTACTATTTCAATGAAGATCGGATCGCCAAAGAGCTTACCATCCGGCGAGTAAGCCTGCCAGGCGCTGCGGTATGTACCGGGTAGAGACGGCGCCGTAAACAGAATACGGATGGCAGCCTTGGTACCTGCGCGAGCAGGGTAAAGGGGCTGATCAGGTGATGCACCCAGATCGGGTCCTTGGGTGAGCTTCAGGTGGTAATGTTCGTCCCAATTGCACGAACCGCTGTTCTCGACCTGCCAGCGTTTATCGATGCTTGAGCCAGGCGCCATGACCGTTCCATCCGGGACGGTCAGGTCAGAGAGATAGGCCAGGTTGTCCTGACAGGTGGGAGTAGCCGTTGGATGGGAGCTGGCGATGATGGCTGCTGTGGCAGTGGGGAGAAGCCTGACCGCGATGGTGGGGGGCACAAATGGGGTATCCGGCGACACCTGACCCAGATTTAGCGTGGAACAGCCCGCCAGTCCGGTGATCAAGAGGATTGCAGACAGAATCAGGAGAGGGTGATTAAAACGAAACGCCATCCGGAGGCCAGAAGACCTCCAGATGGCCAGCGGCGCCATTTTTTTGTTACTCGATTCCAGCGCTATCCCCATCATCTTCTTCAACATTACCGAGGGCTAAAGGCATGTCTCCGCCCAGAGCGCGCTGGCGGACAGCATTCTCGATCTCATTACTCAATTCCTTATTCTGGCGTAGGAATTCTTTGGCATTTTCACGTCCCTGACCCAGGCGGATATCTCCGTAAGAGAAGAAAGCCCCGCGCTTGGCGATAATTTCGAGGCCGGTGGCCAGGTCGATAATATCCCCGACTTTCGAGATACCTTCGTTGTACATGATGTCAAATTCGGCGGTGCGGAAGGGCGGTGCAACTTTATTTTTAACCACCCGCACGCGCACACGGTTGCCTATGATTTCGGCGCCGACTTTTATTGATTGAACCCTGCGGACATCCAGGCGAACGGATGCGTAGAACTTGAGTGCCAGGCCGCCTGAGGTTGTCTCAGGATTTCCAAACATTACGCCGATTTTCTGGCGCAACTGGTTGGTAAAGACCACTGAGGTCTTGGTCTGGTGGATGGCGCCTGATAATTTGCGCAAAGCCTGAGACATCAAACGCGCCTGCATACCCATAGTCGCATCGCCCATGTCTCCTTCAATTTCAGCCCGGGGAACTAAAGCCGCTACTGAATCGATTACCACTAATTCGACGGCGCCCGAGCGGACCAGGGTTTCGGCAATTTCCAGAGCCTGTTCTCCCGTGTCGGGCTGCGAGATGAGTAAATTGTCTACGTTTACCCCGCAGCGAGCAGCGTAGGTGGGATCGAGGGCGTGTTCCATATCGATGTATGCCGCTAAACCACCTTGTTTCTGATTTTCCGCCACAAGATGCTGGCAGATCGTGGTTTTACCGGATGACTCAGGCCCGAAGATTTCTGTAATGCGCCCGCGCGGTATACCGCCTACGCCTAGGGCAATATCAAGGGAAAGTGAGCCCGTGGGAATGACTTCGACTGCCATGTGGTGAGCTTCACCCAGGCGCATAATTGACCCTTCGCCATAACGCTTCACAATATCGCCCAGTGCTTTTTCCAGCACCGCGCGTTTGGCATCATCCATGCCTGAAGATGAGTTGTTGATCGGTAGTGTTTGAGATTGGGGGGCGGATTTTCGCGGCATTTTAAACTCCTGAAGGTTTTAAATTCAACCGGCTTAATTAGATGAGTTCAAACATGTTTAATAATAACCGATTGCAGCAAAAGAATGGGTAGATGATGACCCCCATCCTGTTGGGATAGGGTTGATCTCTAGTATAGCACAAGTGTTCGAAGTGTCAATAGGGTCTGATCTGATATTTTGACATGTGCTCGGCCTTCTGTCCGAGCACATGTCAAAATATCAGTTTATTCGATTAACTCTACCTGGGGTCAATGCTAGAATATTTAGAAATTTTACAACGTCGCTACAACTGTCGGGCTGCTTTCGCCGGT
>DAIQPZ010000060.1:0-7184 GCA_036787065.1 Anaerolineaceae bacterium | reverse complement strand
GAATTTCTTTTTATTGTGTGATCAGCTATATCGCTTTAATTATTTTAGGGCTGGGGTAAGGGTGTCTAGAAATTCGGCGGCTGGTGTAGGTGGGGGTTGGGTGCTGAACAGTGATTTGCCTTTGAAGGTAAAGTAGCTGACCCGGCCCGGGTTGATGTGTATCTCTTCTTCGTGTGAATCATCCTGGTAATGGATTGATACGACGTAATCGCCAGTGGGGAGATCGCTTAAGACGACGTTTTCTTGATAATAAGGATCGTTTTTTACGGCTTCACTTCCATAAGTGCGAACGATCCACACCCTCCCGGTGGCTTTGGAGGTCACCTGGATATCCAGGCGGTGGATCAAGATGCCCCCACTATCCATGACCTTTCCAGCCAGGATGCCCCAACCTTGCGGGGGAACGAGCCACAGCTCGGGGTTTTGGAAAGCAAAATAGTTGAATTGTTCGACACGCACCTCAAAGTGGAGGTGAGGCCCGGATGCAAGCCCAGTCTGGCCAATCAGCCCGATTTGTGTCCCGGCCTCAACCCTTTGCCCTTCGACCACATCGAGCTGGCTCATGTGGCCATATACGGTTTCAAGGCGGTTGCCAAGGAAACCAAAATTATGGCGGATTAACACCGCCATCCCATAGGGGTCCTTAGGGTTGGGCTGCCTGCTCTCCAGGCCGAAGCCAGCCCAAACGACTGTGCCTGACCCGGCAGCCAGGACAGGCGTGCCGAAAGGAGCTCCGATGTCAATCCCCGTATGTAAAATATGTTGATCTGTTTCGACAGTCCCCCCATAACGGTAATCGGGACTAGGCCAGTTGACCTCATTGGCAGCGATCGGCCGGGTAAAATAGAAATGGTCGTGAGGGGACGGCGCCCAGGGATTATCATAGGGCGGTGGGCGCCACAGTGAGATCGGCAGCGGCCCGGGGCTTGGAAACACAAAGCGTAGGGTGTCTGGATTTGAGACGGATAAAGTCGCCTGCGCCTTACCTGGCGTTACGGCATGTGGGCTCTCGGTAGGAAAGGGTGTGGGCGGTTCCGTTATCAGATCCGGTGAGACTGTTATGGTCATGCCGGGTGTAGGGGAAATGCGGGCCGTCTGGGGTGTATGGGGGATAAACTTCGGGTTGATTGGCAGCGACAGGAATAGCAAGCCAAATGCTGAGATCACCACGATGAGCCTTAAATAGATGGAATAGCGGTCGCCGTTTGGTTGCTTGTTCATGGACTATCGGGCGTCCAGGTTGGACGGCGGGTGGATGTGGCCGTAAAGGTCGGGGTAGGGGTAGGCGTGCGCGGCCGGATCCAACTGGGCGTGAGTGTGGCTGTTGGAGTTGGCGGTAAAATTGGTGTGGTGGTGGTCAGAAATTCAGAAGGGTAGACCTGGAGCATCGCGGAACGCCAATCCAGGCCATCCTGGGCGACAAATTGGTTGAAACGGATGGCGGGGTAATAAGTACGCCAGTTAATTTGGGATGGCAGCCTGTTCCAGCCGTATGCCTGGGCCAGAGTTGTAAAATCCAGCCAATAGCCACTCGGGGCAGAGGTGGCGTAAGTACCTCCCTGATCGTAGATGCGCGGATCCCCGTTATAGCGGTCATTTAAATCCCATGGCGCCTGGACAATTGGCTGGCCTTGAGAGCCATCCTGGTAGCGAGTTTTTAAGTAAACCCGCCAGTAAGTTTCTGCGCCGTAATCTTCCCGGATCAACACCATCCAGCCCGCATTCATGGGGATAGGATTTGCAGCAAACGACCGGCCTGTGAAGAGCCAATCTTCATTGGTCTCCGGGGATAATGGGTCGGAATAAGGAACAAACGCATTTTCCAGGCTGGACAAATAATCCCAGCCAATTTCATTGGCCACCCGCGTGCGAAGGCTAATAAATGATGGGGTGATACTGTCGAGAAGGAGCGGGTGGGGCGCAGAAATATCTTTTATTTCGGTTAAACTATGCCGGCCGGAGGGTGCATTGGTGACTGTGGCAACCTGCGAAGACCATAGCGGGGTAGGTGTGACGGTCCCTGCGCGCTCAAAACTGGCCGGTGGGGGATCTGGCAGGGCGGCATTTTTCCAGTCGATCCCCATCATCTGCGCAGGCAGTGCCAATGGAGAAAGGATCACATTGCCGGATGGCACCTGGTAGGCAGTCAAGTAGGACTGGTTGGGCATTTGGGTCCGGGAAGCCAGGAAGTCTCCCGTTGGACTCCACACGGGCCAATCTCCACTGCCGATAAGCCGCGGTAGGTTCTCAGGATCTAGCCTGTCCCATAAATACAGGCTGGATAACCCATCTTGAGTTGAAACCCACGCCAGGTGGTTTCCATCGGGTGACCAGGCGGGATGGGATGCTGCGGCATTAGGGTTGTGGCTGATTTTCGTGAATTTACTGTGATCTGTTTTATCCAGGTCGGCCAACCAGATCTCAGGAATTCCACTGCGGTTAGAAACGTAAACGACCAGCCGCCCCTGTGGTGACCAGGCCGGTGAATAATCCGATGCCTCATCGCTGGTCAACGGGATAGGCGCCTGGCCGGGGTCTTCTACCGACTGGATGAAAATTTCCAGGTGATTAGCGTTGTAATCTTCATAGGCCAACCATTGGCCGTCGGGTGACCAACTGGGTGATCCTTTATATTCTGGTGAATCGGTCAGGCGGTTGGATTTTCCCGTGGACAGGTCCAGGACGAACAAGTCCCAATAACCATTTTGGCGGGAGCTGTAAGCCACCTTCTGGCCGTCCGGGCTGATCGACGGGTTGATATCATCCCAGGCGTGGTTGGTGAGGCGAGTCAACGGGGTTGTTACGGGTTGGTAGGCGAAAAGGTGAGCGTACCCGCCTTCGCGAATAGATAGGATGATCAATCCCTGGGCAAACGGACCGCTGGGATCTGTTTTGAAGGGATCGGTAATTGAAGGCTGGGTAGGCGATGCGGAAGGGGAAGGACTGGATGTTTCGGTGGATGTGGTGGTTAAGCTGGCGGTCGGGACCGATGTTTTAGATGGGGTCGCTGAATTAACAGCCAGGGGACGGACGCGGTTTTGTAGGGTCGGCCAACTCAACGCGGTCAGAATAACCGCATTGATTAATAACAAAACCAGACCATGTCTTAAAGAAATTGTGACCCGATGTGGGTTTGCCTGATTCATAAACAGTTGAATTCGCCGATTGGGTTTTAAGGGAGGTTGCCTTACCTCATCCGTTCATTGTAGCATGGTCGATTCAAACGGTCAAATCAGATCAGGCGCCCGGGGCTTGCAACCCCCTAACAACATGGGTCCTCCAAGCTCAATTTTTCCCCAAGGCGAGGAGTTTAAGTGGATCGAACATCTGAAACGTTCCACTGATCCGCCATGTGCAGTAATTATCCATTTCCTCACTGGTGGCCTGGGTGTTGTAATGGGACATACCGGCGAAGGTGGCTCCAGCGGGTCCCAGGCGAGTCTCTAGATGGAGATGGGGGTTTCCGGATTCGCCAGTGCTGCCGACTCCGCCTAATTGACCGCCACAGGCGACCTGATCGCCCACTTTAACCAGAGGCGCCTGATTGAGGTGCGCATAAAGCAGATAGAGCGATTGGCGTCCTGGGCTCCATTCGGGATGGGATGCATGGACCGGGCAAGTTAACCGATTATCCGGATGAATAAGGGTAGGCAATGGGGTAAATTCTACTCGTTGGATCAAGTTTCCTGGCAGACCGTCCAGGGGTGTTTCAATCATTACCATATTCCCATAAGGCGGACGATTGAGAATGACCGCGGCCACCTTGCCAGTAAACACTGAATAAATGGGGAGACCCAGCATTTGAGTATGTTTTCCCATATGGTAATATGCAAAATCGACACCCTGATGACCACTATCCTGACCGGTTGGTGGTGCCTTAAATGGGGTGGAAACGATGGTAAACAGATCGGCTATGGTCAGATCTTGGAGAGGTGAACACATCTGGAGGGTGATGGCTGTAGGCGTTGGGGTGGGGAGTTGGGTCAACGTAATCGGATAAGTTACCAGGGGGGTCGCGGAAGGGATTGACGCAAAGGATTGCGTTGGCGCAAAGGTAAAGGTTGATCGGGCGGTGGATAAAACCGGCGGTGGGGTGGTCTTTTCCAACTTTACAGCCAGCGGCGTAGCTGGTTGATTAGGCAAAAAAACCGGGCTGCAGCCAGCCAGCAGGGCGATGAAAAATAAGAGAGATGGAGAGATTTTAACCATTCGGATCGGCGGGTCAGGCTTTTGCCTCTTCGAAGCGCTGGTTATAGAGATTAAAATACGCACCGCGCCGTACCAGCAGTTCGAGATGGGTCTCCTCCCCCTGGATGCGTCCAATCTGAATGGCCACAATCCGGTCGGCATTGAAGATGGTCGATAAACTATTTCAATGGCAGTCAGGATCAAGAGGAGCATCAGCGAGATGAAAACCTGAACGCGATAAAGGTGGAGCATTGTCCCTGAGCGAAATAGAAATTCCATAGGCTTTTATAAACTATTTCAAGGATTCAGGCTTGGGCTGGCAGGGTAAAGCTAATTTGTGTCTGGTCAACCGGCTCGATAGACGGGTAAACGATTTTTGCCATCAGGGTAAATGGACCGGTTTGAGCCATCCCGCGCAAATGCATGGTAAAGACCAATTTCCGTACGGCGCTTTCAATGATGCTGACCGTAGAGATTTCATTTCCGGCCGGGTCTAAGATAGAAACCTCCAGGTTTGGGGATTCGGCAAAAGGAGTCAGTTCGACGTGCACCCGAACTTTATTGCTATCTGGCCAGGGTTCGACATGAATATCGATAAAGCGGACCTCGGATGGTTTTTTTGGGTTCTTTTCGGGTCTTACTGCGGGGCTCATAATATCTGCCGGCACTCCATATAAAACCGTTTCTCCCTGGCTTTACCCATCGAAAAAGTCTTCCTGGGAAGCACGCCGTCCTGAATGACGGTTTTAAACAGGTCGCTTTTGGCCATGGCGGGCAGATAAAAACCCGCGTTACCCGGCTGGCTTGCCAACTGGATCAGGACGTCTTGCCCATGTACGTAGTCAATGGATTGAGCTGGGTGGTTTTTCATAAAACCATCCAGAAAGGCTTGCAGCGTACCCACCGGCAAATTGAAAGTCGGCGCATCCAGTGTGTATATCCCCAATTCGCCTGAACTACATACTCCGATGGCCTGGCCAGGTGCGGTGTGGTGATCGACGCGGTCGGCCATTTCATCTGCCGAATGGCAGGGGGCAAAATGAAGGTGATGGCCAAAGGCATCCTTGAGTGCCGTGGTAAGATCATCCTTGAGGTTAAATAGCACCCGGTGGATAGGTTCAAATTCCAGTCCGGCATCGTGGACGTTTTCGATTTCGACCAGCGCATATCGCGCCGGGTGGTGCATGCCGACCTGAGCTTTAACCTTCTCCCAGATCGATTTAGCCGTTGCCAACGAGTGATTCCCATCGCCCACGGCGAACAAAAGACTGCCTTTTTCCGGTCCAACTCCATATTTAGTCTGGAACTGCACCGGATCGGCCAGGCGGCTCAAAGCGCCAATCAGGTTATCGACCAACATGGGTTGGTCCACCTGATAACCGCTCAGGTGACCACTGTCAAACATCAGATCAAAATCGTAGAGCTTTTTCAAACTGTCTTTACTGGCGGTGATCGGGTCGAGAACGGTGTGGTCGGGGTCATCGATCAAAACCAGAATATGCGGCAGTTCAAGCGCTGCTTTTTCACGGATGCGCATCCGCGGAGGCAGTCGGTCTAAAATGGTTCCTTCGGTCGCCCGGATGAGCGATTGGGAACCGGGGGTGAAGTCATACCGTTCCAGGTCCAGACACAGCATCAAACCCTTTCGCTTTTTGGAGTCGACCCACCGTTCGACGTAAATGGGGCCTTCGATGGGTTGGAGGACGACCCTATCCAGGTATGTTTGCATGGTCTGCCAGGTGCTTTGTACACGGTGTTCTTCTTCGGGCTTTCCCAGAAATGCTTCAGGCAGGATTAAATGGTAAGTGGAAGGGGATGTTCCAACCAATTCTTCGACTTTTTTCCAGTAATTGGGTTGTGAGGTGAATTGATCGCAGGCGATGACGGCCCAGCGGGTCAGATCGGTACCGTGGCTTGGCAAGAGGATGCGTGGAATGGAGATACCTAAATCGTCTGTGTTCCGCATTTAACCTCACTTTCCCCCAATTGTACCAAACAATTATGTAACCCGAATTTGATATCTATACGGGTGCTTCTCACCCGTATAGATATCAAATTCGGGAACTCTTCTACATGTCGGTCAAATAAGCGATACCCACCGTTCCCGGGCCGGTGTGAGCCCCAATGACTGGGCTTACGTCGCTCTGGATGATTTCATCCGGATGGAATAAGGTTTGGGCTTGTTCGACCAATTGTTGGGCTTGTACCCTGGCATCCGCATCCAATATCCCCAGCCGGAGTGGGCTGTGTCCCTTGACCCGTTGGCTGACCAGATCTAAAAGGCGAGCAAAGGCCTTGCTCTGCGTGCGGACCCGTTCGATCGCTTCTATCCGTCCATCCTTCAGCTCCAGGATGGGCTTAAGATTTAATGCTGTGCCAAGAAAACGTGCTCCGCCGCCGATCCTCCCGCCGCGGTATAAGAATTCAAGCGTATCCACCACAAAGAATACACCACTTTGCGCCATGGCTTTTTCGGCGATGGCTTTGCATTCTTTCAAACTGGCGCCATTGGCTGCGGCCCGAGCGGCCATTATCACATGGAACCCCAATGCCAGAGATGCGGAACGTGAATCGATCAATTCGATAGCTGACCCGGGTAATGAGTTTTTAGCCTGGATGGCGGATTGGAATGTGCCCGATAGTTCGGATGAAACCAAGATGGCCAGGACGGGCTGCCCTTTTTCAATGTAAGCGCTAAAGAGCTGCTCGAAGGCTGTGGGTGTAACCTGGGAGGTGGTGGGGATATTTTTACAAGTCTTTAGTCGCGAATAAAATTCTTTCGGTTTGATATCGATACCATCTCTAAAGGACTCATTTTCCCAGATGACAGTTTGCGGGAGAACCGCAATTGAATAAGCGTCCAGTAAAGATTGCGGCAGGTTGACAGTGCTATCGGTGATTATTGCGACTTTTGGCATGGAATCCTCCGAAGATGAATCAAATCAATGGAATTAACCCAGGCCTGCGCAATAAGTTACTCTAAAAAAACGTAACTG
>DAIQPZ010000199.1:0-4772 GCA_036787065.1 Anaerolineaceae bacterium | reverse complement strand
CTTACCAGGTAAGCGCAAACACCTCAAATTCGGCAACTTTCACCTCGAGGCTGAATAGGAACTTAAAATCATAATAGAAAGCTAATTTATGGGAAAGATTATTAGGGATATCCCTAATCACTTCAGTTTACCAAGACGGATCAACCGGCTGAGCCAGCTTACTTACAACCAATGGTGGGTCTGGAACCCGGACACACAGCGCTTATTTATTAACATCGACCGCGATTTGTGGGAGCGCGTTTACCATAACCCGGTCGCCTTTATGCGAAAAGTTGAACGCGCGCGACTGAACGCGGTGACCAACGACCGCTATTTCCTGGATTTTTATGATCGGGTGCTGCGTAATTTTGATAATTACATAAAAGCCGAGTCAACCTGGTTTTCGCAAAATTACCCTCAAATCTACAAAGAACAAATCGCCTATTTATCGTTTGAATTTGGCCTGCACGAGTCTTTACCGGTTTACGCGGGCGGCCTGGGTATCTTATCTGGCGATCACTTAAAAGAAGCCAGCGATCTGGGCCTGCCAATGGTCGCTGTAGGTTTCCTGTATACCGAAGGTTATTTTTCCCAGCACATCACCGAAGACGGCTGGCAGGAAACCCGCAACATGTACCTGACCCTGGAAGATCTGCCGATTATCCCCCTGTTCAATGAATCCGGTAAATACCTGACCATCTCAGTGGCTTTACCCGGGCGGGAGGTGCAGGCGCGTTTGTGGGAAATTCAGGTGGGGCGGGTACCGTTATACCTGCTCGATACGAATATTGAAGAAAATAACCCTGAAGACCGCAAGTTGACCGCCCGCCTCTATACCAGCGACCTGGAGCTGCGCATCTCACAGGAGCTCTTGTTGGGCGTTGGCGGCGTACGCGCTCTGCGGATCCTGGGTTACCAACCTTCAGCCTGGCATATGAACGAGGGCCATTCGGCCTTCCTCACGCTTGAACGCTCGCGCGAGTTGGTCAGCCAGGGCTGCACATTCGCGCAAGCCAGGGCTAAAGTCCGCGCCAGCAATATATTTACCACACACACACCCGTACCGGCCGGCAACGATGAATTTCCTTTATGGCTGATCGATAAGTATTTTTCGCAGCTCTGGCCTGAGTTAAACCTGTCGCGCGATCAATTTATCGACCTGGCGCGCAAGACCCAGCCCTGGGGCGGTGAAGTATTCAGCATGCCCGTCCTGGCCCTGCGTCTATCTAACTTCTGCAACGGGGTATCCGAACTGCACGGCCAGGTTTCCCGCAAAATGTGGGCTTTTTTGTGGCCCGAACGGCGCGTCGAAGACGTCCCGATCACCCATATCACCAACGGCGTCCACACCGGCACCTGGCTGGCCCGGCGAATGCGCATCCTTTATGAGCGCTACCTGGGATCGGATTGTCTGGAATACATCGACGACCCCATCGTCTGGCAGCAAATTGAAAACATCCCGGACGCGGAGCTCTGGACTGTCCGACGCCACCTGAAACGCAAGCTCACCTCTTACATGAGCGAACGCGCACGCCAGCAGTGGTTGACCGGCACAGTCCATCCTGTACAGGTGGTCGCGGCCGGCGTGCTGCTTGACCCTTATTCCTTGACCATTGGTTTTGGCCGGCGCTTTGCCACTTATAAACGCGCCAGCCTGATCTTGCGCGACTATGACCGTCTGTTAAAAATGGTCAACCGCCCCAATATGCCCGTCCAGATTATTTTTGCCGGTAAGTCTCATCCCTCAGACGAACCGGGCAAGCTGCTGATCCAGGAGGTCTACCGGGCCGTCAAAAATGCGAAAAACGGCGGACGCCTGGTCTTCCTGGAAGATTACGATATGAACATCGCCCGTTATATGGTTCAGGGGGTGGACGTGTGGTTGAATACACCTCGGCGACCGATGGAAGCCTCGGGCACATCCGGCGAGAAGGCCGCATTAAACGGCGTACTCAATTTCTCAGTCCTGGATGGATGGTGGCGTGAAGGCTACAACGGCTATAATGGCTGGGCCATTGGCGATGACACCCAGGATCCTGACCCCAACATTCAGGATGCTGCCGATGCCGAAAGCCTGTACGATACTCTGGAAAATGAAATCATCCCGCTGTTCTACACCAACCGCAGCGCGGATAACCTGCCAGGAGAATGGATCGGGCGCATCAAAGAATCGATCCGCACCCTGGCGCCCCAGTTCAGCATGCGCCGGATGGTAAAAGAATACGTCACCCAGGTTTACATCCCAGCCATCGTAGGCGTAAAAGAAGATCCGAATACCGGGGAAGAAAACAACCCGGTCGATACTCTGGACGTTATAGAACAATAGTAAAACGCTTTGAAACTGATCATCCAGATCCCGTGTTATAACGAGGCAGAAACACTGCCGGAAACCCTGCGCGCACTGCCGCGCCAGATCTCTGGCATCGACCAGGTTGAAGTGCTCATCATCGACGATGGCAGCAGCGATCAAACTATCCAGGCGGCCCGCTCAGCCGGGGTCGACCACATTGTTTGCCTGCCGCATCACACGGGACTGGCGGGGGCTTTCGCCGCCGGGTTGAATGCCTGCCTGGAACTGGGCGCGGATGTCATCGTCAACACGGACGCCGATAACCAGTACCCCCCTGAGGATATCCCCGCTCTGGTTCAGCCCATTATCGAGGGTAAGGCTGAAATGGTCATTGGAGACCGGGGCGTGGCGAGCCTGCCATCCTTTTCACCCATAAAGCGTCTCCTGCAAACCATGGGCAGCCAGGTGGTCGGAAAAGCCGCCAATCTGCCCATTCCAGATGCCACCAGCGGCTTCCGGGCGATCACCCGCGAAGCTGCTTTGCGCACCATCGTGGTCAGTGAATATTCGTATACCCTGGAAACCCTGATCCAGGCGGGTGCGCATAAGACCCGAGTCACCTATATCCCTATCCGCACCAACCCCAAAACACGGTCGTCCCGGCTGATGCGCGGCATCACGGATTACGTGGTACATTCCAGCGTCACCATCATGCGCGCTTATACGATGTACCGCGCACTGCGCGTATTTTCTATATTCAGTCTGATGTTTTTAAGTCTGGGGACGATTGGCGCGGTGCGCTATATGTATTTCATGAGTCTGGGGCAAGGGGCCGGCCATATCCAATCGGTCATTTTATCGGCCGTGCTGCTCATCGTCGGCGTCCAGACCTTTTTGATTGGCCTGGTGGCCGACCTGATCAGTTTCAACCGTAAAATCCTCGAAGAAATCCTTTATCGACTGCGCAAAGCAGAATAACCCACTGAAACATTCAGGCGGCCTGTCCGCTCAGGCGGCCTTAACCTTGATATGATTGCGATCGCGGGCTACCACCATCACCTGGCTGCCTCGTGGTAACGGCTTTTCGTCTTCCACCAATTCGGCTGACCACAATTCATTGCCAACCTGAACCGTGCCCTTTGGGTTGAGTTCGCTGTGCGCCAATCCCAACCGCCCCGTCATCTGTCCCAGGGCTTCAACCCCGGTGCGCACCGGCACGCGTTGAGCGCGCAAGGCAATCGTCAAAATCGTGAAGAAGAAGGCTGCTATCACCAGGGCCGTTCCGACCACCAATGGGACCGAAACGCGCTGGAAAGACGGCACGCCGGGTGAATTAAATAAGACCAGCGCGCCGATAATAAAGGTGACCACGCCGGCCGCCGTCAGAGCGCCGTGGGTAGGCGCCTTAATATCCAGAATGAACAGCACAAAGGCAATCACCAGGAAGACGATGCCGAACCAGTTGACCGGTAGAATCCCCAGGCCATACACCGCCAGCGCCAGGCAAACCACACCCACAAATCCAGCGATCCACCCCCCCGGGTTGGACAATTCAATTAACAATGCCTGCGCGCCGACCGCTAAGAGAATGAAGACGATGTTAGGGTCAGTCAGCAGAGTAAGCAACTGCTCGATCAGGGAGGAATCGACTGGGACTACCGTAATGTTTTGGGTATTTAAAGTGACCGTTCCAGTGATGGTTTGTACTTGGTAACCATTGAGCTGGCGCAGCAAATCATTCACATCAGTGGCTATAAAATCGACTAACCCGGCTTGTTTGGCTTCCACGTTGGATACCGCTACCGCATGATCGATGGTACTTTCCGCCAGGCTGATGGCCTTGGCGCTCCGCTGCGTCGCCAGGGTGCGCACAGTGGCCTTGAGCATTTCCTTGACTTTAGTCGCTTCGGTGGTGGCGATATCTTCGCCCTGTGCGCCCACAGGGCTGGCAGCGCCAATCGCTGTTTCGGGCGCCATGGCCGCTGCGTGGCCGGCCATGGTCAGCACGGTGCCCGCGCTGGCAGCCATCGCTCCGCGCGGCGTCACGTAAACCACCACCGGAATGGCGCTTGCGCGAATACTTTCTACCATTTTATTCAGCAAATCGATCGAACCCCCTGGGGTATTGAGCTGTAGAACCACCAGTTCTGCATTATCCCGCGCTGCAATCTGCAATCCGCGCTTCAAATATTCAAACATGGCGGGTGTAAGCGGGCCATTCGCGGTCAGGACAACCGCCACTGGTCCTTGCGACTGTGCCCAGACCATCCGAACAGCCAGGAATAATTGAGCCGGCAAAATCATCCCAACCAACACCAGCCAGATCCAGACCCGCAGCCCAATTTTATGCCTCATGCTAATATCTCCTGTTCTCACATCTTCATTATAGTCCAGTTCAGCCGATCGGCTAAAGTTTATACAGTGCTCAGGACGATTGCATCATAATACAATCACCCTGTATCCGGCATTGTCACTCGCCCCCGGGCCCCGCCCGCCCACAAAG
>DAIQPZ010000008.1:0-35025 GCA_036787065.1 Anaerolineaceae bacterium | reverse complement strand
GTGGCACTCGGTCCGGCCGGCGAGCCGATCGCCTTCGCAACATTCCGACGGACAGACACGTCGGGCGGCTGGGTCCTTGACCTGATCCGCCGCCGCCCGGGCTCGACGCCGGGCGCGCTCGAGTCGTGCATCGTCGAGGCCGCGCTCGGGCTCCGCGCCGCCGGCGAATCGACCCTGTCGCTCGGGCTGGCGCCACTGGCCGGGTTGGGTGCCGGGCTGGCCGGGGTGGTGGGGGCAATCCTCCTGGCGCGGCTGCTGCGCTGGCGGAAAAAAAAGAAAGCGGTCAGTAACGATGAGGCCGGTGTGGATTCCCCGGGTACGGCGCGCGCAAACCCGCGCGCTTTGGGCAGTGCGCTGGTGTGTTATGGGACCGTCGCGCTGATTATGACCGGGGTAACCCTGCCTGGCTGGCTGCATACTTCACTCGCTGGCTGGGTCTGGCAGGCGCCTTTCCCAGGCGTAACCACCCTTAGTGGGTTTATCACCCCGGCGGGCAATGGACAGGCCTTCCGCCTTTGGGTTCACCCGGGCACCTGGTTGTTGGCGGTGGCGCTCCTGGCTGCGCTGGTCTTACGCTGGCGCGGGTTGATCGCGCCAGGGGCCTGGCGGCAGGCCGCGCAATCCACCTGGCGTTCGGCGGCGCCAGCTTCTTTGGGCATTATCAGCATGGTAGGACTGTCACTGTTAATGGATCACAGCGGCATGACTCTGCTGTTGGCGCAGACCCTCAGCCGTTGGGTGGGGGCGGCCTTCCCCCTGGTTTCGCCGCTGGTGGGCATTCTAGGTGCATTTGCCACCGGCAGCAACAACAACTCCAACGTGCTGTTTGGCCCGCTGCAGAAACAGGTGGCGCAGATGCTGGCCATCGCACCAGCCCTGTTGATCGCTGCTCAGACCGCGGGAGGGTCGATCGGCAGCATGCTGGCCCCCGCCAAGATCATTGTGGGCTGTAGTACCACCGGTTTAAAAGGCCGGGATGGCGAGGTGATGCGCCTGACAGTGCCTTACGGCCTGGCAATTGGCCTCGGCCTGGGTTTGCTGGCGTTGATCTTCTCGCGCCTATCGCTTTTCTAATCTTCGGGAATTAAACTGACCAGTTCGCTGCCCCGCCACAGCGCGGCGTCCAGAGCAACCGCCTGCGCCCCAGCGATGTGCATGGCGTCCACGTCCGCCTGGGTGTAGACCCCGCCGCAGCCGATCACCGGCAGCCCGCTGGTCGCCAGGATGGATACCGCTTCCAGCGCCTGTGGCAGTAGCGCAGGGCCGTACAACCGGCCGTGCACCAGCTTTCCATGCGCCACTGGCAGGCAGCCCCGTGCCGGCGCCAGGCTGAACGCGGCGGCGCCGCTTTTGGCCAGCAGCGTTCCCAGTTCGCCCGCCCGACCGGGGGCCAGGCAGGCGATTAACGGCAGTTCACCCAGCCCGGCCCGGACCAACCCGGCGGCATCCCCTGGGTGGATGTCGTCACGCAGGCCAAGCTCGATCCCGGCCACGTTCTCGAGGCCTTCCAAGGCACGGGTCATTGCGGCCATTTCATCCGGGTTGTTGGGCATCAGGTGGATCAAAACAGGCAGCGGCGCTTCAGCCCATTGGGCCGCATAATGCCTGAGCGCGGCGTTAAAACCAGGGTTGGGAAACCCACTGTGGAGCAGGAACCCGCCCGGAAAAGATTGCAGACCCCGACCTTCCGCGGGCTGACGCGGATGGCGGCTGATCGGATTGGTGATAAAAGCCCCCAGGCGCGAAAGGTCCACCGGGCCACGCGGGTTGGGAGCGAAACCCAGGCTGCCCGCGGCGTTCAACAAGGGGGTGCGGAAAAGTAAGTCCTGTTTAAACATAATACTTTGTTTCAAAACCTTTGCTTCAAAGCTTTGCCCCAAAGCCTTCTCTCAAAACGACAGCTCGTTCAGGTTATAGACGGGTCCATCTTTGCAGGCCAGCGACCAGACCTTGCGCGTGCGCACGGCGCATGCGCCACATTCAGCCAGCCCGCCGCAGGGCATGCCCGTCCACACCAGGACCTGGGCCTCACACCCCAATCCCCTGTCTTTTTCCAATCCGATCCTGAGCGGAAGGTCGGCCAGGCCTGACAGCGGAACATCCATGGCCAGGAAATCGGCCCAGGCGGCGGCTTCGTTGGCATTATCTAATGGAGAGATCTCCACCGCCGGGGGCAGGTTGCGCAAGACGGGGTCGTCGGGTAGCAGGTCGACATACAAGGAGACGGCGGCGTGACGCCCAAGCGCCTGCACGACCAGGGGCAGCAGGCGTGCCGGCGTGTCGCCAAACGCGGCCAGGCTAACCCGGCGGGCGCTGGCCGGCATCTTGAACCCGCGGCCAAGCGGGCCGCGCAGCGCCAGCAGGCTGCCCGGCGACCAGGCATGCGGGATTGGCGCCGCGATCAGCCCATCCCCTGTGGACATTCCTGTGGCAAAAAGCGGCACGGCCAGGGCCGTCTGGGGATCGTCCAGAGGGGTCGCCAGCAGGTATTGGCCTGGTGCAGGCAGCAGGTCATCCGGGCAGGCGATGCGACCCGCGATGGCCTCGCCCGCCAGCTCAATCTCTAATAACCGACCTACTGCCTGGCGCATGAGCGCATGCTATCATGATTTCCCCCAGGGTGCAACCATTACCGATATAATATAGGTGACCAGATTTCTGATCAGCTTATAATCCATTGTGGAATTACCTTGAACATAACTTCTCAATAAAGAGGGGTGCGCTTTCCCCAAATTACTGAGAAGTTATCCTTGAACTTTAACCAAGAGGAGAAAGATTATGAATATTGTGACGTTGTTAGCTGGTGTGGTTGCCCTGTTATGGGTGTTGGTGATCGGAGCGGTCGTCCTGGTGGTCATCCGCTCTACCCGCGGGCAGCGTGTGGGTAACGCTGGACTCGTTATCGGTATCCCAATTATCCTGGCCCTGGTGCTGACCGCTTTCAATGCCGGGCTGGTCTTTATCCAGCCGGATGAGCGCGGTGTGGTCGTTTCGGCCGTGGCGCAAAAAGGTTATCGCGAGCTGGCGCTGATGCCTGGTCTGCACTGGATCATCCCGTTTGCTGAAAACGTGATCACCTATTCCATTTCCAAACAGACCTACACGATGACGAGTGCAACCGGCGAAGGCCCGGTCAAAGGCGACGATTCGGTACCGGCCCGTACTTCGGACGGTCAGCTGGTCAATATTGACGCTTCCGTCATTTACTCGATTAACCCGGACCAGGTGGTGAATGTGCACATCAACTGGCAGAACCGCTACACCGATGACCTTGTGCGCGCCCAGGCGCGCGGTATCATCCGAGACACGGTCTCGCAATACAACGTGGAAGAAGCCGTCACCACCAAGCGAGTGGCACTGACGGCCACCATTCATGATACCATGATGAAAAAACTTTCCGACAACGGCCTCATCCTGGTCGATTTTGTACTGCGCAACATTTCCTTCTCTCCGGAGTATGCCGCGTCGGTAGAGCAGAAGCAGATCGCCGAACAGCAGGCTCAACAGGCCAAATTTGTAGTTGAACAGAAGAAGCAGGAAGCCGAACAGGCGCGCCAGGTTGCCCAGGGTAGGGCGGACGCCGTGGTGATCCAGGCACAAGGTGACGCCAAAGCGCGCGTGGTCAATGCCCAGGCAGAAGCCCAGGCGTTAAATTTGATTGCGGTCGCCTTAAAAGATCAGCCTGATTTGCTGATTTATCAATACATCAGCAAGCTATCCCCGAACATCCAGGCGATGCTCTTGCCGAGTAATTCACCCTTCATTTTCCCTTTGCCGCAACTGACTCCTCCGCCCTCGACTTCCCAAAACCAACCAGCGGCTACCCCTCAGCCTACCCCTGTGCCAACCCAGGCGCCATCGCCTACGGTTGCCCCGACCCTGACCCCGACCCCGACTCCGAAACCATAATAGCCCTGTCATTATTCAACCAGACCCGTCCCACACATAGGGATGGGTCTGGGTAGAATGGAATTGTTCTTGAAAAAGACTTGCCCCCAGGTGAATCCAGCCTGGGAGCAAGTCTATTAAATATGCTAAAATTACTTCATGAGTCAACCTGTTATTCCACCATCCAGCCGGCAGATCCGGCTGACCAGCCTGTCGGACTGCGCTGGTTGAGCGTCTAAACTAAGCGCCGAAGCGCTGGCGCAGGTTCTGCGCCCTATCGATCAGATCTTTCATCTGTCCGATTACCCTGATCTCCTGGTTGGGATGGACCCACCGGATGACGCGGCTGTCTGGCGGCTGGATGAAACGCGCGCCCTGGTGCTGACCACCGATTTCTTCACCCCGGTGGTCGACGATCCATATGATTTCGGGGCGATTGCGGCTGCCAACAGCCTGTCGGATGTGTATGCCATGGGCGGGCGGCCTTTTCTGGCGTTAAACATCGCTGCCCTCCCGCCCGATCTACCGGTGGAGATAGCCAGTGAGATCATCCGCGGCGGGGCTGAGAAATGCAAAGAAGCCGGGGTAGTGGTGGCGGGTGGGCATACCATCCAGGATAAGGAGCCCAAATACGGTCTGGCAGTGGTCGGCTTTGTCCACCCTGAACATATTCTGCGTAAGAGTGGCGCCAGGCTCGGTGACCGGCTGCTGCTCAGCAAACCCATCGGTTTTGGCGTGACCACTACCGCGCTGAAGCGCCAGCAGGCCGCGCCGGAAGACGTGGCCGAAGCGGTCGGTTGGATGACCCGCCTTAACCGCGCGGCGAGTGAGCTGGCTGTGGTCCTAAATCTTCAGGGCGGCACGGATATCACCGGTTACAGCTTGCTCGGGCATGGTTGGGAGATGGCTCGCGCATCCGGGGCTGGCCTGCGTTTTTATTTCGATCGTATCCCATTGATCAGCGGGGCGCGGAAATATGCGGATAGTTGGACTTTTCCGGGCGGCGCCGCTGACAATCGCCTCTATTTTAGCAGCCACGTCACCTTCGATCATCGCCTGGATGAGGCATCCCAGATGCTGCTTTTCGATCCCCAGACCAGCGGTGGGCTGCTCCTGGCGGTTCCGGCGGAGCGCCTGGCCGAATTACTGCAGCGGGCGCAGGATTTACAGCAGCCATTTTGGGATATTGGCGAGGTAATCGACGGCGACCAAATCCAGGTAGTATAGCGAATTTCCCGATTGAAGATTAAAATAGATATAACTGCTCAGGCTCGCGTGAGAAGTCCCCGAATTTTTGGTGTTTACGTGTGCGAAGCACACGTAAACACCAAAAATTCGGCAACTTTCTTCTCACAGCTGAGCAGTTCAAATAGGTAACATCTTAGCTTCCCCATTCTTGATGATGGAGTGATTGGATTGGCATCTTCCACGACGAATCCGTCCAACGCCGGAATGCTCGACCGCCGGGCGCGCATGAACAAAACCGCGGCCTATTATTCCGCCTTTATTGCCCTGGGGCTGGCAACAGCCTATTTAGGTCCCACCCTGCCTGGGTTGGCCAAACATGTTCATTCGACCATCCAGCAAATCAGTTCGTTGTTTGTCGCCAGTTCATTGGGTTATATGTTGGGTTCGATAATGGGTGGGCGTCTGTACGACCGCGTGCCTGGTCACCCGCTGCTGGTGAGTGTGGTATTGCTCAGCGCGTTGGTAATGTTTGTCATTCCAATTGTGCCCCTGCTATGGGTGTTGGCGGTTGTCCTGTTCATCCAGGGCATGGCTTCCGGCATGCTGGACGTGGGTATCAATACGTTGCTGGTGTGGGTACATCGGGATGAGATGGGCCCGTTTATGAATGGGCTGCATTTCTTTTTTGGGATTGGCACATTCGTTTCCCCCATCATTATCGCCCAGGCGGTGCTCTTGAGCGGTGATATCTATTGGGCTTATTGGGCGCTGGGTCTGATTATGCTGCCCGCGATCATCCTGCTGATACGCCTTCCCAGTCCGAAGCCGATTGTCACCACAGGTTCTGCGCCACTCCAGCCAGCCCTACCGCTGTTGATTGCGCTGCTTTCCCTTTTCGATTTTTGCTATGTCGGTTCGGAAGTGTCTTTCGGCGGTTGGATCTTTACCTATGCCACCCGCCTTCACTTCGCCCCAGATTCTGTCGCGGCCTACCTGACTTCGGGCTTCTGGGGCGCTTTCACAGTGGGGCGGCTGATTTCCATTCCCCTGGCGGCGAAATTCCCGGCCCGGCGCATCTTGCTGGTCGACCTTCTGCTGGCGCTGGTGGGGTTGTTGATTATCCAGTTGATCCCTGGTTCTTATGTGGCCTTGTGGGCAGGCACCCTGGTGGTCGGCCTTGGGATGGCTTCAATTTTTCCAACCGTGATCGCCCTGGCCGAAAGTTTTATGACCATCACCAGTTGGGTAACCAGTTGGCTGTTTGTCGGTTCCAGCCTGGGCGCGATGGCCATGCCATGGATCATCGGGCAGTTGTTTGACTCGGTTGGTCCGTTTGTTACCATGATTTCCATCTCGACGGGCCTGGTGCTCGACCTGGTGCTGTGGGTGTTTATGACCGCTTATGAAAAACGGTTGGAGAAATCACGCGTTACCAGCCTGGGATAGATAAATTTTCCGTGTGTTTTTTCGCGCTAATCGGTGCGAAAAAACACGCTCTTATCTTACTCCCAGCCCTGGTGGGGCTCCCTGGCGCAGCAGTACCCCGCTTGACTCGCCCGACGGACTCGTGTTATCATGTTTCGTAGGAGTTCGACCGCGCATGCCAAATGAAAAAATGACGAAAGATCCTGATGAATATTCGGCGGAGCTTCAGGCAGACGAAGATTCGGCGAATCGACTAAGGGGGATGGCGCATATTTGGGAAAACCTGGTTCGAGCAGGATTTGGGGAATCTGCTTTGCGTGTAGGGACCAGCGTGGTTACCATCTCGTTTTTTCTCATTGTGATCTGGCTGATGGGCAACTTTTTTCTCCATTCTCAAAGCGGCGCTCCCCGCCAGGCAGCCAAAGCCGAGGTCGTCCCTACTGTCACCCCGACCATAGACACACCAATTTTTGATTTGTCTTCAATTAGGTCTGATTTCACAACCGGTGTCACGCGCCTGGCCCTGCTGCATACCATTTTGCCTACCCTACCGCGGGCAGATGTGGTCCAGTATATCGTCCAGCAAGGGGATACGATTTTTGCAATCGCCGAGAAATTTAACCTCACGCCGGCAACGCTCATGTGGGGTAACCGTTACACCCTCGGTGAAGATCCCGAGATGATCCGGCCGGGCCAAAAACTGAACATCCTTCCGGTGGATGGCGCCTACCATAAGTGGAGCGCTGGCGAAGGGCTGAATGGTGTAGCAAAATTCTATGGGGTAAAGCCGGAAGATATCATCAATTATCCCGGCAACCACCTGACATTGAATGGGGTGGGCGATTTCTCTCATCCTAACATCCCGCCCGACACCATGTTAATTGTCCCTGGCGGGCATGGCGTGTTCAGTGACCGCAAGGCGCCACTGATCACGCGCGCAAACGCAGCTTCGGCGGTTTACCTGGGGCCGGGTGCATGCAAGAATGTTTTGTCAGGCTATGTCGGCACGAGTACCTTTATCTGGCCGAGTACTATGCGCTCGATCTCGGGTTTCCATTTCCAGCCTGAGATTAACCATTATGGGATCGATATTGCCGGTGATACCGGCTATCCCATTTATGCCACTGACAGCGGCGTGATCGTGTTTGCTGGACCCAGCCAGTTGGGTTATGGCAACGAAATTGTCATCGACCATGGCAACGGCTGGCAGTCTCTATACGGCCACCTGATCACCATTGGCGTCTCTTGCGGGCAGAGCGTGCTGCAAGGAGCAGTAATCGGAGGCATGGGGTCGACCGGCAATTCGACCGGACCACACTTGCACTTTGAACTGCGCAGCGATAAATTTGGCCGGGTCGATCCGATGAATTTCTTAAGGTAGGTAAAAATGAAATCTCCTGCGGATGTGCGCCCTTCTCCCATTGCGGGGACCTGGTATGAGGGTGAAGCGCCACTGCTCGAGGCCTCTGTCGATGCAAATTTACGGGATGCGTCCATCCCTCTTTTGACCGGTAAAGTGGTTGGCCTGGTGGCGCCGCATGCCGGTCATCGTTATTCTGGGGGGGTGGCGGGTTATGCCTACAAGACCGTGCAGGGGCTCACCTTTGACCTGGTGGCAGTGGTGTCTCCCATGCACCAGTATTACCCGCAGCCGCTGCTCACCTCGGCCCACCGATCTTACTCTACGCCATTGGGATTGGTAGAAATTGACCAGGACGCCATGCGCGTGCTGGATGCTGCCCTCAAGCTCAGCCTGGGTTTTGGGTTCAGCGTGGTCTCTCAAGACCGCGAGCATTCGCTGGAAATTCAGCTGCCTTTCTTGCAGCGCGCGTTGGATGGTCCCTTTAAACTTCTGCCGGTGATGGTGCGCGACCAATCTTCCAGGGTGGCGCGGGCATTGGGCAACGCATTATGCGCTGTTTTAGATGGGCGTTCCGCCTTGTTGGTCGCCAGTACTGACCTCTCCCATTTTTATTCCCAGCGCGAAGCCCAGCAGCTCGATGGCGCCATCCTGGATCAGGTGGCGGCCTTTTCTCCTGAGGGGATTTACGCGGTAGAAGCCGGCGGTAAAGGGTATGCCTGTGGCCTGGGAGCGTTAGCGGCGGTGTTATGGGGCGCCAAAGATTTGGGAGCCGACAGGGTGCAGGTTTTGAAGCATGATACCTCGGGCAGCGCTACGGGTGATGATACATCCGTCGTCGGTTATGGGGCTGCCGTTATCCTGAAAACAGTATGATCACCTGGAGTTTGATTTTTATCCCCATTCTAATTGGGTTAAATGCCTTTTTTGTCAGCGTAGAGTTCGCGGCAGTGGCTTCACGCCGGGCGCGGTTAGATATCATCCCGGGTACAAACCCGCGTGCTTTGAAAATTGTCCAGGATTGGCTGGAAAATAGCGGTACGCGCAACCGCCTGATTGGTGCGTCTCAGTTGGGGATCACCCTGGTCAGCCTGGCCCTGGGCGCTGTGGGTGATAATGTGTTCCAGGCCATCCTGGCGCCATATTTCCAGCGTTGGAGTTTCCCGGCGGGTTGGTCGTTGATTAATTCGATTTTACCGTTGCTGCCGGCCGTGTTAAGTCTGATCATTATTAGTGTACTGCTGGTGATTTTTGGCGAACAGGCGCCCAAGCTGGCCACCCTGCACGAGCCGGAGCGTTTTGCGCTGTTTGCTGCACCGGTCATGCAGGTCTTTGACCATGTTTTTAGGGGGGTTATCAGCCTGTTAGATTGGGCTACCCGAGTGTGTTTACATATCATTGGTATAACGGATGAAGATAGCCATTCCCCGTTTTATTCCCTGGAAGAATTGAAACAGATCGTTTCTGGCCCTGGCGCTGAAGCGGTGATCGAGCAGCCCCAACGCGAAATGCTCTCAGCGGTGATCGATTTTGGCGAGCTGGTCGTACGCCAGGTCGGCGTGCCGCGTACCGAAATCGTGGGAGTTGAGGCCGCCACGCCGTTAAGCGATATCATCCCTCTGGCAATCCAGCAGCCCTTTACAAAGTTTCCGGTCTACGAAGATAACCTTGACCAGGTGATCGGCATCATGCATGTGCGCGATCTGCTGGCCGCCATGCAAGATCCTGAGAAGCACCAGCTTCCGGCGCGCAGCCTGGCGCGAGAGGCGCTGTTTGTTCCAGAAACCAGCTCGGTGAACGATCTCTTGCGCCAGTTCCGAATTCGCAGGCAGCATATGGCTATCGTACTGGATGAATATGGTGGGACGGCTGGCCTGGTCACCCTGGAAGACCTGCTCGAAGAGATCGTAGGAGAATTTCGCGACCCGTTTAATGTCGATCCACCTGCCATCCAGACCCTTCCAGACGGATCGATCCTGATCGATGGCCTGACCCCAATGGAAGATATCAACCAGGCTTTCGGCATCCACCTGGCCGACCCCAACTACGACACCATTGCCGGGTATGTTTTGGGTAAGCTTGGGCAACTCCCTCAAGCCGGGGATTTGGTTGAAGATAAGGAAAACGGAGTTCGGCTGCAAGTGATGAACATGGATCACTTGCGCATCGCGCAACTGTCGTTATCCCGTTTATAGTTCCTTTCCAGGTTTACCAAAACAGGTAGGGCGATTCCATAAATTATCTGAGATAATAGGGGGTATGAGTTTTCAGCGGCCTTCACTACGATGCTGCTTCCCGTTGCAGCGGATCGGTCTGGTTTTTGTGACCCTTGCTTTGGTACTTTTAAGTGCCTGTGGGGTCAAACCCACTCCGACGCCGACCCCTACCATCATACTGACCGCGACCATCGTTCCCAGCGCAACGGAGACGAGCACCATCACCCCAACTGTCACCGCTACACCCACTTTTACCCCAACGGTCACCAACACCTTCTTGCCCACCCCTACCCTGACCTTTACCACGACCCCAACGGTTACACTGACACCTTTACCCAGTTTGACCCCCACACTGACCCATACGCCTGTGCCCTCAGCCTTGGCGAAGTTGTTTTATTACGTCGATGCTGACGGACGGCGTGTCGACTGGTCTTATGCCCAGATGAGCGATTACACCCGCGACAGTCACGGTCAGACGAAACATCTTTCTGCCATGGTGGCCTTCCAGTTGATGGACCGCGGTATTCATTGGGCAACCTACTCAATCGCCGACCGGCCTGTTACCGTATATTATCTCAACGTGATCCACGATTTTGGCCTGGGGACACGGCCCATGCATCTGATCCTGGGTGGAACGGACGGGGCGGATGTGGATATTAGTGCTATCCCCGCCGGGGGCAGCCTATATATCCGTTTGCGTAAAATGACCTACCTGGAGAGCCTCGACCCGTTCGGCATCCGGCGTGATGCCGGCTTGCCTTACGACCAGCGCATCCAGAAATATCCTGACATGATGCTGACCGACTTACAGAAGATGCTGCCAACCTTGCCCGAATCATTAATTGTCCTCGCGGATCAGTCGATTAGGGTCGATCCGGCCTCCTGGCATCAGGTGCAGAATGACATCTCCAGTGTAGCCTTCCTGGCGGCGCGCTATCTACCTTTTATCCACCTGGATGATTACAGCAGGGTGACCGGGCCCACCCTTGAAGCGCAATCCCTGGAAAATTATTTCCTGCATGCCGTACCGCCCAGCAGCCTGGTATCTGATTTCAGCAGTGAAACACTGGTTTTCGTTACCAAACCTTGAGATTTAATTAAACCATGCCCACATTCGTCCAGGTTGTCGTGAATATCCCTCAGGTAGCTGGCGTCTTTGACTACCACGTGCCGGAGGCACTGGCAGGCAGCCTGCTGCCTGGCTGCCTGGTAGTAGTCCCTTTTGGTGGCCAGATTGTCCAAGGGGTGGTGCTGCGCTGCGTTGGACAGCCCCAGGTGACGGATACCCGGCCGGTGCAAGAGCTGCTTGATCCACTGCCAGTGGTGACCCCCGCTCAAATCGAGCTGGCCCGCTGGCTTTCGGAGCAGTCACTTGCACCCCTGGCGGCCTGTCTGGAAGTGATGCTGCCCCCAGGGTTGAGCCAGCATTCAGAAATGTTAGTCCATCTGGCCCGGCCAGATGCGGTGCAGTGGGTAGAAGCAGAACAGCCGGGTGGTAATGCCCTGGCGATTAAGGTACTGAACTTGCTGCACAAGCGCGGCGACCTGCGCGCGGGACAGATGGATGCGGCTCTGCCCCATCAGGCATGGCGGCCCAGCGTGACTCGCCTCGCCCGGCGTGGACTGGTGCAAACGTCTAACAGCTTACTTCCGCCAGCGGTGCGTCCGAAGGTCATCCGAACTGTCCAGTTGGCTCTCCCGCCCGAACAGATTGAAGCCCAGATGACTGGAGTGGGCCGGCCCGGTTCAGATGTGTCAAGCAGGCGCCAGGCGATCTTGCGCTTCTTGATGCGTGAACCCGTACCGGTTGAAATCCCCTGGGTGATGGCCAACAGCGGTGGCAGGCCGGAGGATCTTACCCGGCTGGCAGAGATGGGCCTGGTGATCTTGGGCGAGACCGAAATTTGGCGCGACCCGCTGCGAAAGCTGGAATACCAGCCATATGCTGCGCCACCACTGACCCCACAGCAGCAGCAGGTTTGGGATGAAATCCGAGCGGTTATCCATCCTGTGGGTGACTCTTCCAAGTCACGCATCCCTCTCTTGCTTCATGGTGTGACCGGTTCGGGTAAGACCGAATTGTACCTGCAGGCTGTTGCTGAAACACTGCGTATGGGGCGCCAGGCGATCGTGTTGGTCCCAGAAATTGCGCTCACCCCCCAGACACTGCGCCGTTTTATGGGCCGTTTCCCCGGTCAGGTGGGCGTGATCCATTCGCGACTGTCGCCCGGCGAGCGCTACGATACCTGGCGGCGGGCTCGCAGCGGTCTTCTGCCGGTGATAGTCGGCCCGCGCAGCGCTCTTTTTGCGCCCCTGCCTGATCTGGGGTTGATCGTGGTGGATGAATGCCACGATGAATCCTATTACCAGAATGAATACCTGCCTTATTATCACGCTGTCAATACGGCAGTGGCGTATGCGCGCCTGGCAGGAGCGGTGATTTTACTTGGGTCAGCCACGCCAGATATTACCCAAACCTACCAGGCTGAGCTGGGCCGCTGGCGCCGCTTACGACTGCCTGAACGCTTGCTGGCCCACCGCGAGGTGATCGAAAAACAAGCCAGCCAACTGGGCGTATCCCTGCCCGCTTTGGAAGCCCAGGGCCAGGCTGCTACCCTGGCCCTCCCAGCCGTTACCGTGGTGGACATGCGCCGGGAGCTTACCTCGGGCAACCGCTCCATTTTTAGCCTGGCTTTGCAAAGCGAGCTTAAACGCGTGCTCGATTCTAACCAGCAAGCCATCCTCTTTCTGAACCGGCGCGGCACCGCCACCTACGTGTTCTGCCGGGCATGCGGTCATATCCTGGACTGTCCCCGCTGCGACCGCCCCTTGACTTACCATGAAGCGCAGGGAGGGCTAACCTGTCATGCCTGCGGGTACCAGCGCCAGATGCCCGCCAGGTGTCCTGCCTGCGGCAGCCCAACCATCCGCCAGTTTGGCACCGGCACTGAAAAGGTGGAGAGTGAGGTCCAGGCGCTTTTTCCACAGGCGCACACGCTGCGTTGGGACGCCGAGACCACCCGCCAGAAAGGCGCACACGAGATTATCCTGAGCCACTTCGCCGCTCATCACGCCGATATTTTGGTGGGTACTCAAATGCTGGCGAAGGGCCTGGATCTGCCATTGGTAACCTTGGTGGGGGTAGTACTGGCTGAGGTTGGGTTAAACCTGCCCGATTATCGTGCCAGTGAGCGCGTGTTTCAGGTCCTCACCCAGGTAGCGGGCCGGGCCGGGCGCAGCTTTTTAGGTGGAAAAGTGATCCTACAAACTTTCCAGCCGGAGGCTTATCCGATCCAGGCCGCCGCGGGACACGATTACGCCTCCTTTTACGCGCGCGAGCTGGCTTACCGGCGCGAATTGGGTTACCCTCCGTTTTTCCGCCTGGTGCGCCTGGAATACCGCCACGCGCAGGAAGCCCAGGCCAGGGAAGCCGCTCTGCGTCTGGCGGCTCAGCTCCACGAGGTGCTGCAGAAGGAAGACCGGAAATTGACGGAGTTGATTGGCCCCGCGCCGTGCTTTTTCTCCCGCCAGGAGGGGTATTATCGCTGGCAAATTGTTATCCGTGGTCCCGACCCAGTTTCTTTGCTGCGCCGCAGCATGCCGGAGGGCTGGCGTGTGGAAGTCGATCCCCCCAGCCTGCTTTAATCGGGGTCGTCCTGGCAATATGGAATTGGGTTCAGCCCAATGTTTGAATATAAATCAAAGGCCCCTGTTTCCAGGAGCCTTTGATTTTCATTCTGACCTTTAAAAACTTATTTTACTTCTACGGGTTCTGTAATTATCATCCCTTCCAGGATCATCTCGAGCGCCATGGTGTGGCAGCAGCGACCTCGCGATTGAAAGAAATCGCAGTTGCACTGCCAATTGCCATCTTTGTACTGAACGGTATGGGGACTATTATCGCCATTAAAAGTCACGGTTAAGGCCTCAAAATGGACGCGATTACGCTCTTGGGCGTACCGCTTGGCCTTCTCAATTTTTCCGATCATTCCATAATCCATAATACATTTCTCCTTTCAAGGATAAGTAGGGAAATTAAAGGCACGCGAAAATAGTCGCGTGCCTAAGAGAAAATGGCTAAATTCCATGTATTAAGGTTTACTCGCATAAGGGTATGCTTTCTCCGTGCACTCAGTATATTACGAGTCTCTGAGAAAGTCAACGCCATTTTTCACTGGTGATTACCCACAAGTGGTTTTGACCGCCACAGGTAGTGGTTTCCGTAACTCGATTTCCGGCACAGGTGGCGGTAAACCATAGATGTGTACAATCACCAGCATTTTTCAAGAATCAGCCCATCTTCTTTCCCCGGGTAATATCCAGGCCAGATGCTGGTTTGCTTGTAACCTTCGCGTGTATAAAGGTCAATCGCGTCCTGATTCGAGCGCCGGACGCTCAATTTGACACAGGGTTGATCCATTTCTGATTCACAGGCGTGCAGGAGAGCGGTGGCGATGCCATGCCTGCGGAAGTTCGGCAGAGTACCTAATGTGGTTATCCAGCCTACCCGTTCAGACGAGCGAATATCGCCTGCCACGAATCCGACCATTTCACCCCCCATGACTGCTTTTAAACGAACCACGCCTGGCAAGGTGAGCACAGCCATCAGGTCCCACAGCGGCCAGGCATCTTGTGGAAAACAAGCTTTTTCAATCTGGCGTAATGAATTCAGGTCATGCCAGTTGGCTGGCATGACCTGGAAGGATAACGGCTCAGACACTAGCCTCCGCGTCTCTGCAGAAAGTCACCCAATAGACCAGTGAATTCCATGGGGAAAATGTACTTGGTCGATGGGCTGGCGCCCAGTGTTTTGAGTGTTTCGAAGTATTGCAGGGTTATGGTGCGTGGGTCGAACGTCACGGCGGATGTATTGATGCGATCCAAAGCGCTGGAAAAGCCTTCGGCGCGCAGCAGTTGGGACTGCTTATCGCCTTCGGCGCGTAAGATATTGGATTGTTTTTCGCCTTCCGCCCGCAGGATGGCTGCCTGTCGATCGCCGGTCGCCACGTTAATGGCCGCGGCTTGCGCGCCTTCCGATTCGGTCACCACCGCGCGGCGTGTGCGTTCAGCCGTCAGTTGGCGGTTCATAGCTTCCTGAACTTCTCGGGGCGGGATGATCTCGCGAATTTCAACGTTGGTCACCTTAACCCCCCAGCGTTCGGTGACTTCATCCAGGCGGGTGCGCAGCATATCGTTGATGTGCTCGCGTTCCGATAAGACGTCATCCAATAAAATGCCGCCGATCACCGAACGCAGAGTGGTGGTCGCCATACCTTGCGCGGCGGTTTCGAAGTTCCCTACCTGCAGAACGCTGTCTTCTGGGGAAAGGATCTTGTAGTACCACAGGAAGTCGATCGAGATAGGCGCATTATCTTTGGTGATCGAAGTCTGGTGTGGGATCTCGCGCCATTGTTCGCGCAGGTCTACGCTTACCGGCCGGTCGACAAAGGGGATCAGCAGAACCAGGCCAGGACCCTTATTCCCAATATAGCGACCGAGGCGAAATACGACCAGTCGTTTGTATTCGGGAACTATCTTGACCGCATTGACCAGGAAGATGATCAAAGCAATGATCACGATTCCTACCAGGCACAATGCTACAACTAAATTGTCCATAGGGATTAACTCCTTTTCAAAATGGGTTAGAAATTAGACAATCCTAATGATGACCAATGGATTTGTCGGATTAATTGATTAAGCTTTCTCGACTTCGAGGACGAAGCCATCGCGCCGTACCACGCGTACTCGCGTTTTAGCCGGGATTTCCTGACCGCTGTACGCGCTCCACATCTCGCCGCCTACATAAACGGAGCCTTCAGCGTAGACGGTGGTTTTGGCTTCGCCGATGGCCCCAATCAAATTCTGCATGCGAGTCTCAAAGGTTGGGCGGCGTTGCATGGCTTCCAGGCCTTTGCTGGCCACAAGCCATATCAACAAGCCAGCTAAAATGGAGACTACTGCTGCCAGCAAGGGATGGACGGCCGGCCGCCACCACACCCCCGAATCGAACAGGTAGGCCGAGCCGATGATCAGGGCCGCCAGGGATACAACCAGAAAATACCAGTGGCGTGATTTGCGCAGTGCCAGTAGGAAAGGAAACACGCCGATTAACAGAACTGCCAGTGCCCAATAGTTAATCGGCATATGGTAGATTCCGTAACCGGCAATCACCAGGGCGAATAAAGCTCCGATCTCAATGACACCGGTTCCTGGCGCGAACAGGGCCAGAATGGCCATCAAGAGCCCCCCTACAAGAATGACATATGTGATATTAGGATCGATCAGGATGTTCATAAGCATATCTCCAGTCCATAGACTATCGTCCAGACCTTCGTCGTCTTTCAACAGCCTGATTAGATTATACATGTTTTACGTAAACCGTACTGAGATTCTATAGCATTTTTCAAGGGTTACATCCCGAGGTTGACCGCACCCCTTTTTGTAACAGCTCAGGTTCGTGTGAAAAAGACCCGAATCTGAGATGTTTGCGGGTGCATCGCACCCGCAAACATCTCAGATTCGGCAACTTTAAATTGATTTAACCTAAAATCAGGTAAAATAGGTCTGGTGATCAGTTCATTTTCGTTGTGTGTAGGTTTGGGAGCCGCCCTGGGGATGGCGTGGGTTGCCTGGCGTGCGCCGCAGGAGCGCGCAGGTTTGTGGCTAAACGCTGGCTTGCTGGTGCTGTTTGGCGCATTGATCGGCGCGCGCGCGGCTTTTGTGTGGTCCCATCCCGCCTATTTTGTGGATCACTGGCTGGATATACCCCAGGTATGGTTGGGCGGGTTGTCTTGGCCGGGCGGCCTGCTAGGTTTTTGGGTGAGCCTGGGCCTGATCTCATATTTTAGCCGGACGTCTTTGGGTGATCTGGCGGATAAACTGCTTCCCCTGCTTCCCCCATTACTGGTGGGGGCCTGGCTTGGGAGCTGGCTGTCTGGCGTAGCTTATGGCCAGGTCGCTTCAGATGCCTGGTGGGCTCTGCCGGCGCCAGATGAATGGGGCACATGGTCGGCGCGGATTCCGCTGCAAGTCTCAGGCGCGTTGGTTTCGGTCGCTATTTTTCTGCTGATCGAATGGCTCAGTCCGCAGCTCAAGGTCGCGGGGCAGGCCGCCAGCCTGGCTTATCTGGCTATTTGCCTGATGACGCTGGTCCTGGTCAGCTTACGTTCGGACCCGGTGCCCGTCTGGCACGGCTGGCGCTGGGATATTTTGGCTGCCATGCTGTTCAGCGGGTGTTTGCTGCTGGTCAACCTGTTGGCTTTTTGGCCACGGCGCAAAATGGGATAAGACCTGGCGTTTTATCGTATGTTTCGATTTAAGTGCTTTCAGGCGCTGGCACAATCGAAGCGTGAAGACTGGGTTGGCTGAAAATATTTTGCCCAGCGTCGCTAATCATTGTCGAGTTTGGATAGGATGCTCAATCTGTTATGAAACTAACAATCGCTCTTGCTCAATTGAATACGCACCTGGGGGACGTGTCAAGGAACCTCGATAAACATCTCGAGATGATCAAAGAAGCGCGTTCGCAGGGAGCTGACTTGCTCGTTTTTCCCGAGTTGTCTCTGACCGGTTACGTTTTGCAGGACCTGGTACCGACTGTTTCGCACACGCCAAACGCGGATGATCCGGTGTTTAAGCCCCTGTTAGAGGCCAGCCGCTCATTGGACATGGTGGTCGGTTTTGTCGATGAAGATCACCGGCATCGTTTCTTCATCTCGGCGGCATACCTTTCTAAGGGGCAGGTGATCCACGTCCATCATAAGGTCTACCTGCCCACTTACGGCTTGTTTGATGAAGGGCGTTTTTTTGCCTGGGGCGACTCGGTTCAGGCATTTGACACGCGTTTTGGCCGGGTAGGCATGTTGATCTGTGAAGATTTTTGGCATGCCTCACCGCCTTATTTATTATGGCTGGACGGGGCTGACCTGTTCCTTTTCGCATCTGCTTCTCCAGGGCGTGGCCTGGGAATCGGCCCGCAGCTTGAATCGGCCCGCTGGGTGGAACATATTAACCGTGCCTATGCCAGCCTGTTCACATCCTTTGTGGCTCATTCTAACCGGGTGGGTTTTGAAGATGGGCTGCATTTTTGGGGTGGAGCCACCATTTTTGATCCTAACGGCGAGCTGATCGTCCAGGGACCTTACGAACAAGAGACCCTGGCAGTGGCTGAAATTGATCTGAACCAACTGCACCGCACCCGCGCGCGCCTGCCCCTGCTGCGCGATGAGCGCACCGGCATGGTTCTGCGCGAGCTGACACGTATCAATCGGAGCATGGACGAAAAGGGGAGTGCAAGATGATGGAAAAAAAGAACATTGATTTATCCATCAATACTGACCTGGCGACCCGGATTTTGACTGGCTTCGTGCACAGCGAAATTACCCGCATGGGTTACAAACATGCCGTGATCAACCTGTCGGGTGGTATCGATTCTGCGGTTTCCTGCTACCTGGCAGCCAAAGCCCTGGGTCCTGAAAATGTGTTGGCGATCCGCTTACCTTATCGCACCTCTTCACAGGAATCGCTCGATCATGCCCAACTGGTGATTGACGCCACCGGTGTGCGGTCGATCACCTTCGAGATCAGCGATATGGTCGATCCGCTTCTGAAACGCTTTCCCGAGATGGACTCGGTGCGGCGAGGTAATATCATGGCGCGCAGCCGGATGATCGTGCTGTACGACCAGTCGGTTGCTTTCCAGGGTCTGGCGGTCGGCACCGGCAATAAAACCGAGATTCTCCTGGGCTACACGACCCTTTTCGGCGATTCGGCTTGCGCGCTCAACCCACTGGGCGATCTGTATAAAACTCAGATCCGCCAGCTCTCGATTGCCCTGGCAGTACCGGAGGTGATCGTGCAGAAGCCGCCTACAGCCGACTTGTGGCAGGGTCAAACAGATGAAGGCGAGTTGGGTTTTACCTACGCGGATGCCGATAAGCTTTTATATCTGCTGGTCGACCAGCGTTACAGCCCGGCGGATTGCATTGAAGCGGGCTTTTCTGAGCCCTTTGTGCGCAAAGTGGTTGAAAAAGTGCGCCGCAACCAGTTCAAACGCATCCTGCCACCCATCGCCAAGTTGACCAACCGCACGGTAGGGTATGATTTTCTATACCTGCGCGATTGGGGTACCTGATTCCATCCGTGGCACTCCAGCTCCCGCCCGCGTTAAAATATCGCCAGTTCACATACTTGTGGGCCGGCTTAATGATATCGGTAGCTGGCTCACAGATGCAGTTGTGGGCCCTGCTTTGGCATATCCGCGCGCTCTCCGACCAGCCCATTGTGGTCAGTGGGATTGGCGTGGTGCGCTTTTTGCCGATCCTGGTGTTCTCATTGGGTGCCGGCCTGGTGGCTGACCTGTTTGACCGCCGAGCTATTATGGCGATCACCCAAACTTCAATGGCCCTGGTGGCCCTGTGCCTGGCCTGGCTTACAGTGACCGGGCAGATCCGTGTCTGGCATATATACCTTTTGACTGCCATCCAGGCAGTGGCAGTTTCTTTCGACCTTCCGGCGCGCCAGGCGATGGTGCCAAATCTGGTACCCCACGACGTACTCCCCAGCGCATTTAGTATGCAGTCGATCGCGTTTGAACTGGGGGCGATCATCGGCCCAGCATTAAGTGGATTAGTGATCGGTTATATGGGCCAATACGCTGTGTACCTGATCAATGCGGTTTCCTTCCTGGCTGTTCTGGCTGCCCTGCTTTTGATGGGCCCGGTACCACAACCCAGCGCCCTTAGCAAGCAAAAAGCATTTACCATGACTTCACTCACGGATGGGGTGAAATTTATCTGGAAACGGCCTATCATTTTATCCAGCATGCTGTTGGATTTCTTCGCGACCTTTTTCTCTTCGGCTAACACACTTTTGCCGTTTGTCGCACGGGATATCTTGAAGGTGGGCCCAGTGCTGTATGGCTGGTTGTCCGCGGCCCAATCCATTGGTGCAGTGAGTGCGGGACTGGTCCTCTCTCAGCGGACTGCTATCCGCCGCCAGGGAGCGCTGCTGCTGGGTGCGGTGGGTGTATTTGGCCTGGCGACGACCTTGTTTGGCCTCTCTCGAAGCTTTATTCTCACGATGATCATCTTAATCCTGGTGGGAGCGGGCGATTCGGTCAGTACCATTATCCGCAATACGGTGCGCCAGATGCAAACGCCAGATGCCATGCGCGGGCGCATGGTGAGCATCACCCAGATTTTCTTTTCGGGCGGCCCGCAACTGGGCGAAATCGAGGCCGGGCTGGCGGCCCAGGCCTTTGGAACGCCTGTCTCCATTGTGATCGGTGGTATAGGCTGCCTGCTGGTAACGGGTTTAATCGCCTGGCGATGGCCCCAACTGCGCCGTTATAACGGAGACGAGCCTCTACTGGCTGAGCCGAGTTAACCCTGGTTGCACAGGTTAAAAGCGCACTGCAAGGCCTGCATCACATCGCCTTTGGGCATGAATTCGTGTCCAACGTAAAATCTATAGGGAATTTCCGTGATGGCCCGGCAAACGGCGCCGTAGTTTAACTCTTGCGTTTCGTCGATGTCGTGCCGTCCGGGTACACCCGCGGTGTGGAAATGCCCGATCCACTGAATCGATGCCTGGATCGTGCGGATCACGTCGCCTTCCATAATTTGCATGTGGTAGATATCGTAAAGCAGCTTAACCTGCGGGCTGTTCACCTGTTGGCAAACCGCCACGCCCCATGCGGAATGGTCTGCCTGGTACCCGGCATGGTCAACCTTCGAATTTAACAGTTCCAGGTTGAGGTTTATCCCTTTGCGCTCGGCATACGGCGCGATCCGGCGCAGCCCCTGGACTGTGGCGGACTTCGCGTCCTCGTCACTTTGGCCTTCGCGGCGGTTGCCACTGAAGCAAATCAGCCCGGGGATGTGACAGCGTTCAGCCAGATCGATCGAGACGGCCAGTTCAGCTTCAATCCGTTCGTGTTCGGCTGGGTCGTTGAACCCCGCGGCGATGCTGTCGTGCCCGACCATGGTCGCGACGACCAGGTCGTTATTTTGAGCCAGGGCTACCAGTTCCGGGAAATTATCCTGCCGTTTCCAGATCTCAACCGCGGCGAATCCCATAGCCTTGATAGCCTTGAGAGTGCCACCCAGCGAAAAATCGGCCGGGATCATCATGGGAAGACAAACAGACTGTTTAAGCTTCATGGTTTTTCCTCATTTAAATTATGGTTTGACCCATCCAATTTCGATGCCCCGCGACTGCCAGGCTTGATCACCCGGAATAAAAACCAGCTCCATTTGCCAGGGTAGATGACGGGCTGTGCGCGTTACCCGCCAGACACCAGCGGTTGGGATCGGGTTGTGATGATCGAATTCATAGCCGTGTTTGAGACGGTCAGGATCAACGCCCAATTCCTCTAATAGAAAGTTGACCGGTCCGCCATGGGTTACCACCGCCACACTTCCCAGGTATTCGGTGATGGACCAGGCTGCCAGGAATGATGGCCAGAAACGTGACCGCATCGAGGCAGTTTCTTCACCCGGCTGCAATTCCATCAGGGCGGGCCAGGTTTCTAAGGGGATGGCGGCTTCGACGTGGCCGTTAACCCTGGGATCGGCCACCAGGTGGGCTGTTTGCAGACAGCGTTCCAGCGGACTGGCCGCGATCAGGCGTACGGGTACTTTCCTCAAGAAGGTCCTTAATAGGACGGCTTCATGTTTACCCAGTTCGACAAGGGGTGGGCCGGGGGGTATATGGTAAGGGATATCGCTGCGCGTCCAATCCGGGGTGGCATGGCGCACCAGGTAAACAGCTCTTTGCCCGGGTAATGAATTCGAAACGGAGACCATTAATATCCTACCCCCTTCAACTCGCCCTGGATGATCGTGACCCCGGCGCTGGCGCCCAGGCGGGTAGCCCCGGCTTTAACCATGGCTTCGGCGTCTTCTCGGGTACGGACGCCCCCGGCGGCTTTGACCCCCATGACGGGTCCGACGGTCCGGCGCATGAGGGCTACGTCAGCCAGGGTGGCGCCGCCTGTGGAAAATCCGGTAGAGGTCTTGACGAAGTCGGCGCCAGCCTCTTTGGCGAGCAGGCAGGCGCTGACCTTTTCTTCATCTGTCAGCAGGCATGCCTCGATGATCACTTTAACCAGCGCATCCGCTGCGTGCGACGCCTCAACCACCTGGCGAATATCTTCCTGGACGAAAGCCTTATCCCCACTTTTCAGCGCTCCAATGTTGATCACCATGTCGATTTCGTTGGCGCCATCGGCAATTGCCGCCCGGCTTTCAAAAACCTTTACGCTGGTCAGGGTCGCTCCCAGGGGGAATCCGATCACGGAGCAGACTTTAACCGGCGAGTCGTGCAGCAGCTCAGCGCATAATTTGACATGAGTGGGATTGATACATACCGTGGCAAAAGAATAGGTCTTCGCTTCCTGGCATAAACGGGTGATCTGGTCGCAGGTCGCTTCTGGTTTTAAGAGAGTGTGGTCGATCAGGCTGGCCAGAAAGGCAGATGAATCACTGATGTTAAGCAGAGGGGTGGATTGTGATTCGGGCATTAGATAAACCTCCTGGGGATAGTTTTTCCCATTGATCGATTTATGCCTGGACTAAAACGGGCCGGGGCTTACTCGGACAGGTTGGCCCATTCTTCCAGGCGATTTTCCAATAATTGTTGCATTTGCAGGTACTCCTGTCCCAACCGGGTGACTTTGGCCGCATCGGGGGGCGGGTTCTCCAGTTGGCGCGTCAGCCCGGCCAATCTCGTTTCCAGGGTCGAGATCTCGCCTTCCAGTGATTTGATTTGTTGCAGACGGCGGCGTTCATTATTGTTGGACGGCGCGGCCGGACGGCTAAGGCTGTGTGCGGTCCTGGCATCCACATCACTCTCATTATAAGCAGATATGGAAGCTGGTTTGCCGGGAGCCGCGGCCTTCACAGCCGCCGCCGTGGAAAGGTCCGCTTCACGCGCCAGCTTGAATTGGCTATAGGTCCCATCGAAAATGCGAAGTTCGCTCACAAGTGGGTCAACTTCCCAAATCTGGGTTGACAAGGCGTCGATCAAGTAGCGGTCGTGAGAAACGAGCAGGATCGTCCCGGCGTAATCGGAGAGCACCGACTGCAGCACCTCCTGGGAGGGCAGGTCGAGGTGGTTGGTGGGCTCGTCCAGCAGAAGCAGGTTTGCCCCTGAGAGGGCCAGCTTGGCCAGCGCCAGGCGACCGCGCTCGCCTCCTGATAATACCGACACCTCCTTAAAAGCGTCATCCCCGGTGAAGAGGAATTTGGCCAGGTAATCCCTCACCTCGCCAGGGCGCATCTGCGGCGCGACGGATTGGATTTCACCCACCAGGTTGTTGTGTGGGTTGAGACCTTCGTGCGCCTGGGCAAAGTAGCCGATCGACAGGTTGGCTCCGAGAATTACTTCGCCGGCATAAGCCGGGATCTTATCGAGCAGTGTTTTAAGAAAAGTGGTTTTACCCGCGCCATTAGGCCCGATGATAGCGGCGCATTCGCCGCGGGTCAGGGTCAGGTCGGGAGCTTTGAACAGGGGCCGGCCTTCATCCGCATAACCGACGCTGAGCCGGTTGGTGCGCACCACCAGGTCGCCGGAACGGGCCACTGGCTGCAGATGCAGGTGCAGCCGCCGGCCCTCGGAGGGCGGGGTGATCCGCGCCTCTTCCAGCATGCGCTCCAGGCGTTTGCGCCTTCCCTGGGCCTGGCGTGTGTTTTGACCGGCGATGTTGCGCCGGATATATTCTTCTTCTTTTTCGACGAATTCGACTTGTGTCTGGTACTCTTCCAGACGGCGCTGGTAGCGTTCGGCGCGCTGCGCCAGGTATGCGCTGTAATTGCCGTGGTAGAGCTCCAGGGCTGGGGTCATTTCAAAAATGGTTTGCGCGACCTGATCGAGGAAATAGCGGTCGTGCGAAACGATCAGCACCGCGCCTTCCCATTCTTTCAAATAAGTCTCCAACCATTCCACGGCGGAAATATCCAGGTGGTTGGTTGGTTCGTCGAGCAAGATCAAATCTGGATTGGAGAGCAGCAGGTTGGCCAGAAGCGCACGGGTGCGCTGACCGCCAGAGAGTTGGCTCAACGGGCGCTCGTAATCCGCCTGCATGAATCCCAACCCGCTTAAAGTCTGCCGTATGCGCTGTTCGTAGGTATAACCGCCCTGCCGCTCAAAGGCCAATTGGCGGGGCCCGTACACCTGGAGTGCCTCTTCAGATTGTCCCGGCTGGCTCATCAAGGCTTCTAAGCGATGCAATTCTGCCTGTTGGGCTAATAAATCTGCGAAAACGGACAGACATTCGTGCCAGAGGGTATTATCCGAGGCATATTGAGCTTCCTGGGGCAGATAACCAAAACGCAGCCCGCGCGCGCGGTGGAGTGTACCGCTGGTTGGCTCTTCTAACCCGACCAGGATGCGCAAAAGGGTAGTTTTACCAATCCCATTCGGTCCAACGATTGCCACACGCGCCCGGCGAGGCAGGCTGAGGGATATGTGACTAAAAATGTCGTTCGGGCCGAAGGATTTTCCCAGGTCGACGGCGGTTACCAAAGGCATTATTTAAGTATACCATGGTAGAATTCTGCTTATGAAACGGTGGCAATTTTGGGTCGGCCTGATATTTAGTGTAGTTTTATTATATTGGGCCCTGGGCAAGCTGCGCCTCTCGGATGTGACATCTAATTTAGCCACCGCCAGTTATATCTGGTTAGTCCCAGGGGTTATCGTCTACATGATCGCGGTGTGGGTCCGGGCCTGGCGCTGGCATTATCTCTTGCGACCGCTCAAAAAGATCCCCACAAACACCATGTTCCCCATCGTGGCTATTGGTTATATGGGTAACAACATCTATCCGGCCAGGGCAGGGGAATTGCTGCGTGCCGTGGTGCTCAAGCGCCGTGAGGGGGTTTCGATCTCGGCCTCCCTGGCCACCATTATTGTCGAGCGCATCTTCGACGCGGTGGTGATGTTGGGTTTTGTCTTTTTGAACCTGGGCGAGCTCACCCGTGTGACGCAGGGTTCCGGATCGTCCGGCACTATTGAGCTGGGCTTTATCGGTCGCATTAGCATTCAAGAGATGGCCATTGGCGGCGCAGTGATTTTCCTGGGGGCACTGGCCGTCTTTTTATTGGCCGCCATGTTCCCCAAAATGACCGAGCGATTGGTTAACTGGAGCATTGAACACTTAATACCGTCCCGTTACCGCCAAAAAACGAAGGATCTGAGCCAGCGCTTTTTAGAGGGCTTAGAATCGCTGCGCTCGCCGCAAGAGGCCCTGATGGTATTTGTCACTTCAGCCATTATCTGGCTGTTGGAAACCGGTAAGTATTGGTTCGTGATGCACGCTTTCCATTTCCAGGTTAGTTTCTTCGCGCTGATGTTGATGAATGGGATCGTCAACCTGGCCACCACCCTTCCATCCGCGCCAGGTTATATTGGCACCTTTGATGGGCCTGGGATTGCCCTGCTGACGGCTTACGGCATCCCTGGTGCGGTAGCGGCCAGTTATACACTGGTACTGCACGCCGCCTTGTGGCTGCCGATTACAGTGCTGGGGGCTTATTATTTCTTGCGTGAAGGATATAAATGGGGCGAAGTCCCTAAAGTCTGACTACTCACAGCCCTTTGGAAAAGATCCGAATTTGAGGTGTTTTGCGCTTACCTGGTAAGCGCAAAACACCTCAAATTCGGCGCCTTTCTTCATACGGCTGAGCAGTCACAAAGCGAGTTGAATATGGCAGAAAAGAACATTGCAGTGATTGGGGCTGGCATTGGGGGAATGGCGGCGGCTTATGATTTTGCGCGCGCCGGACAGCATGTGACGATCTACGAAAGCAGCGACGGTGTGGGTGGCCTGGCAGCCGGATTTAAGGAACCTCATTGGGATTGGTCGGTCGAGCGTTTTTACCATCATTGGTTCGCATCTGACCAGCATATGTTGGGTCTGATCGATGAATTGGGTTGGCGAGACCGGGTCATTTTCCCACGCCCCATCACCGTGATATACCATCAGGGTCGCTTTTTCCCGTTCGATTCGATGTTTTCCAACATTCCTTTATTCTTACTACGCCATTTTCCCCTGATCGATACAGCGCGTTTTGGCCTGGTTGGGGTTTATCTGCGACTGTCGGGCAATTGGAAGGGGTTAGAGGGGCAAACGGCGGAGGCCTGGATGCGCAAGTGGACCGGCAACCGTGTGTATGAAGCCATGTGGGAGCCGATGCTGCTGGGAAAATTTAGTGAGCGATATGCCCGGGAAGTGAATATGGCCTGGTTGTGGGCGCGCCTGCATTCTCGCACCACCCGCCTGGGGACCTTTCAGGGGGGCTTCCAGGCCTTTTCGGATTCTCTGGTGGAACGCTTGCGCCAGATGGGGGTGACGATCCAGTTATCCACCCGTGTCGCCCACATTGCCCAGGAAGGGCCTTCTGGCCTGTCGATCCAGCCTGCGGGGCAGGAGGCGCGCCATTTTGACCAGTGTCTCTCCACAGTATCGCCTGGGCTGATGGCAAAACTTGCCCCCGAACTGCCGTCTACTTATCTCCAAGGACTGCTCAACCTGAAAAATATGGGCGCGGTGGTCATCATCCTGGCGTTAAAACACCAGCTTTCGGAAGAGGGTTATTACTGGTTTAATGTTCCCAAGTCGGCGGGATTTCCTTTCTTGTCACTGGTAGAACATACGAATTACGTCTCACCTGATCATTTTGGGGGCGACCACATTGTTTACATCGGTGATTACTTAAATACCGATCACGAGAATTTTCGCCTGAGCAAAGAGGAGATTCTGGCGAAATTCCTGCCCAAACTGTCTTTCTTCAATCCCAAGTTCCAGATCGATTGGGTGCGTGCCAGTTGGCTCAACCGGACGACTTATGCTCAACCCATCCCGCTGATTAACCATTCGCGCAACATCCCCGAGATTCGCACCCCTATGAATGGGCTTTATTTTGCCAGCATGAGCCAGGTGTATCCCTGGGACCGCGGCACCAATTTCGCCGTGGAAATCGCCCGTCGAGCCGCGCGCATGATGCTTGAATGATTTCTCACAGGCTTTTTTAATGAGATTCCAATTCCTGGATCATAACATAGGATATATCCCGATTTAACCGGTTTAAGATTCCACGGCAAAGAAAACCACCTGTACCGAAAATTAAGAAAAACACAAGATATACCCCAATATATGGTAGTGGTATAAGGATTGCAGACCCAGTCTTGGGGGTCCTGAACTGGGAAAAGAATTGCCAGGATTCATTTTTTTTATTGAATTTCTTTAACATTAGAAATCTTAAAATATGGCTTATTTTTAGGGAAGCGTAGGGTATACGCCTTGTTTCTAATGAGTAATTCAGTTAGAATGTTCCTATCGCTTGTGGACGGGGCTCTTTCCCCAACATCAATCAAAGTTTGGGATAAATAAAAAAATATGCTTGCCGCATAATTATTGTTGCGGTAATCATTAATCTCTTGCTTATGTGGGACCAGCGTAGGGCCGGTCGATTTTTCCGCATTGAGAGGATTTTGAACCGATGAACGCAGACCAAGCTTGGCAGGCCACGTTAGGCCAACTACAGATGGAAATGTCAAAAGCCTCTTTTGATACCTGGGTGCGCAGCGCGACCCTAATTGCTTATGAAGATGGCATATTTACAATTGGGGTTCAGAACGCTTATGCACGCGATTGGTTGGAAAGCCGGCTAACCAGCACAGTCACGCGGATGCTGGCAGGTATGGTTGACCGGTCGGTGGTGGTTAATTTTTCAGTTAACCAGGCCGAGATTGCGGTTGATGAGCCTGAACAAGATGTAGAAAGTGCCGCAGAAAACGAAGCTGAAGTCTCCTCCTTTGGTTCTAAAATTAATAACCGCTATACTTTTGAGAGTTTTGTGGTGGGCGCCAGCAATCGTTTGGCGCATGCCGCCTGTATGGCTGTTGCGGAAAACCCGGCCCGTGCGTACAATCCACTTTTTCTGTATGGTGGGGTGGGGCTTGGAAAGACGCATTTGCTACATGCCATCGGAAATGTCGTCCAGCGTAAGGGGTTGCGCGTATTGTATGTTTCATCAGAGGAATTTACCAATGAAATCATCACTGCCATCTTTAAACATACCACGCCGGCCTTCCGGGTAAAATATCGCCAGGTCGATGTTTTATTAATTGATGATATCCAATTTATTGCCGGAAAAGAATCGACCCAGGAAGAGTTTTTCCACACGTTCAATACCCTGCACGGTCAGGATAAGCAAATTGTAATGACGTCAGACCGCCCGCCAAAAGCGCTGGTCACCCTCGAAGAACGCTATCGTTCACGTTTTCTGTGGGGGCTGACTGCTGATATCCAACCGCCTGACCTTGAAACCCGCATTGCTATCTTACGCTCTAAAGCCGCCCGTACAGGCAAACAAGTCTCTGGCGATATCCTTGAAACGATTGCCCGCATGGTGCAGTCCAATATCCGTGAATTGGAAGGTGCGCTGACGCGCGTGCTGGCTTTCTCGGATCTAAGTGGTTTGCCACTGACGACACAACTGGTTAGTTCATCTCTGGCCGATCTCTTGCCCCAGCGTAACCTGCTCGATCCGGACCGGGTGGTCGGCATCGTTGCCAGTGCATTTGGCATCAGCGCGGAGGCTTTGTTAGGGCGCAGCCGCACCCGCGAAGTGGCATTACCCCGCCAGGTGGCCATGTACCTGCTCAGAGAAGAAGGCAATGTTTCATTACCACAAATTGGTGAGGTTTTGGGTGGACGCGATCATACCACGGTGATGTATGCTTGTGAAAAGGTAGCGGATATGCTCGAGCGAGATGATCGCCTGCGCCGGCAGGTGATTCAAATCCGCGAATCGCTCTATGGCAAGAACCATTTACCCGCATAGGCAGATGTACCGATCTACCGATTCAATGAAAATTATTAGTATAATTTTAATATGGCCTGGTTGCGTCGAAGTTTTACATTGCTAATCGTGGCGGGGTTAGTAGCAGGCATTTATTTTCCTGCAATCGCTCAACAACAAACAAGCCGGGAATTTCCTGAAACAAAACATTTCGTTATTGGGGAGTTCTTAGCTTATTACCAGAGCGTGCCCGACCCATTACTCGTGTTTGGTGGACCCATCACGGACGAGTTTGTCGATCCCACATCCTATTTAAAAATGCAATATTTTCAGAAGGCACGTTTTGAACTGCATGAGGATGCGCCTGCAGGTCAGCGGGTTAAGTTGAGCCTTGTAGGCTCACTGGTTTACCAAAAAGCCCGGGTTCAGCCGGTGCTAATGCCGACCAATACGCCAGCTTGTCGGGCCTTTTCTTCTACTGACGGCCGATTTAACGTCTGCTATGCCTTTTTAGCATTCTTTGATACCCATGGCGGGTTGGCGTTATTCGGCAGTCCGATTTCGGACTATGTGATAGAGGGCGACCTGTACGTACAGTACTTTGAACGGGCGCGCTTTGAGTGGCACCCAGAAATGTCGCCTGATCATTGGGTCAAGCTGGCAGATATCGGACGGATCCAATTCGACCAATCTGGACGCAACCGCAAATTATTAGAACCCAACCAGGCTGAATTCATAGGGTCAGTTGAAATTGTAAAGCTGCAGGCTCACGCTTTTGTCAGTACAGCGGTGGTAAAAACCAACAGTACACAAACCCTGTATGTCGTCGTACAGGATCAGTCGTACCAGCCAATCAGCGGCGCCTTAGCATTGGCAAAAATCAAGCTTCCGTCTGGCGATGAACAGCGATTTATTCTCCCGCCCAGTGATGAGAACGGTATCTCGCAGGTACAGCTCCCCGTTGGCCAGCAATCTGCCAATCAGATCGTCCAAATTAAGGTCGAAGTAACCTATAGCAGTTTTATTGCCAGCACATCGGCCTGGTATCGGATCTGGTGGTAGACGCGGAAGCGCGAACCTCAGGCTTTGTCTTGAAGCTGTTCGAGCAAACGTTGGTACTTAGGGGCGTTCGGTGGGTCCAGGCTAATGATCTTTTGAATGATCTGGATGGCGCCCGCCCGGTTCCCGGCACTGACTAACATATCCCCAATTGTATCCAATTCAGCAATGGCCTCAGCTTTTTGATCGGCGCGGTAATAGACGTCTGCCAGGCATTTGTGCAACTCGACCTTATCGGGATGGTCGAGAACCAATCCTTTGAGGAACTCAATCCCCTGGCTCGATTGGCGCATGTTATCCAGGTAATTCAAATAGCTATCCACCTCATTTAGCGCGGCGCTTTCCTGGCCCATGCGCATATTAATATCCACCAGGTTAATCCTGGCTTTAACGTCATCCGGTTTTAACGTGCGGATCTGTTCAAACACGCGCAGTGCCTGGCGCCATTCCAACCGTTGCATATCAATATCTGCCAGGCGGTATAAGATCTGCACACTCCAGGACCGGTTGGTGGTGGACTGTTGGGCGATCTTTAATGTGGACAGATAGGTTTTGCGTGCCAGATCTAACTCGGCCAGCCGGTAATAAATATCGGCCAGGTCCATATATTCGCGGATGGCCTCTTCGATCTCACCCTGGGCAACTAATTGTTCAATTAATTGGCTGCGCACCGACAGGTCGCGCGGATTGAGCTGAATAATACGTCGCAGCAATTTGGCTGCTTGCAGCGTCTCGCCCCGAATGTTATACGCCTGGGCAACAATCTGGAATTTTTCAATCGCCTCGCGGACATGTTCGTCTTGCAGCAAAAGCTCGCCGATCTGGATGTGAAGGGGTAGGTAAGTCGAGGCAAACTGGAGGGCGTAGAACGCTTCTTCCATAGCCGACCGCGGCTGGTTATTCTGGACCATCTTACGAATTGAGATCAGCGATTCTACCACCTGGCTGCTGTTCCGATGCAGGAGGATTTCTGCGAGGGGTAGGTTGCCTTCTGAATGTTGGGCAAGCTGCTGGCGGGCGCGTTCCAGGCTTTGGCGCCAGTCGGGGGTCATCAGTTGGGCTTCGATGTTATCGCACAAATCGGCCATGGCTTTTTCGTCACGCTGGCGGGCTTGATTGTCGATCAGCGGTTCGTAAAGTTGGCGCACTTCATCGGCCTGGTCGGCTGGCACGGTCATGGAATCGGCCACCTTAAGCGCTTCCAGATATTCAATTGCCGCTTCGGCCAGCCGTCCGGATTGCCGGAGAGCACCGCCCATGAGCAAGCGGGATGCCAACGTGTAATCCGCCTGTTTGACAGCGATCCTCAGGTTGGCAACGGCGTTATCCCATTGCGATATGTTAAAAAGTAAAAGACCGAGGTCGAAACATGCGGCCGGATGGCTTAAGCCGGTTTCAATAGCTTTTTGCAGCTCGCTGGCGGCTTCATTGTTTTTACCTTGGGTTTGAGCATCGACTGCTTGGGTTAAATGGAGCAGGGCGCGGGTGCGCTCGACCACTTTGGGTGCGCTCAGGTTGGTTCCATTGGTAATTGAGCTCAATCCACGGCGGACAGGCGGTTCCTCAACACCTTCGTCATCCGGTTCAAATAAAAAACCCGCCAACACGACCAGGGCTTTCTGCCGCGCTTCGGATACAGGATCCAGGCTGCTCGCTCCTTGCGCGCCCGATTCTTCGGACTCCATTTTACGTGCACGGTTGAGGGATAACGCTCCGGTTGTGCCGGCCGGTCGGCTTGGCTTGGGCAATGGCTGGTTGGCTTTGATCATGCTAAGCATCTGGCGGGCTTCATCGTTGCCCGGTAAAATCTGCAGGGCGTAGTTCACCGCTTGGGCCGCTTTAATCGGATCGCCAGCGCGTTGGACCAGTGAGGCAACCGCCAGATATTCGGTCACGGCATCCGCTTTACGCCCTAAGCGTTCATACGTCATGGCCAGACGTGAGTGGGCGGTAAGATGCTCCGGGTTGAAACGGGTTACCCGCACCCAATTTTCCAAAGCTTTGTCGACTTCACGATTTTTAATATACAGGTCTGCCGCTTGCAGTGCCGCCCGGGTGGCGTCGTTGTGTTTCCCCAATTCTTCACAAATTAAGGAAACTTTTTCAACTGGGAGTGGGTCGCCTGAGTTAACCACTGCCGCACGCCGGTAAGAGATGAGCGCTTCTTCGTACTGCTGCTGCTCACATAACGCCAGCCCCAGACTGGTCAGAGCCTTAGGATTGTCGGGAAATTCTTCCAGAGCACTCCGGTAAAAAGAGGTGGCTTGACCCCACTGGCGGTCCCAGGCCGCAGAATGCCCCAGGTTCATAGTTTTTTGGAATAATTCCTGATTTCCAGTCATATTTTTCCTCAACTCTAAGACTTAATCGCATCAGGCGCTGAAAGAATCCAATGGGCTCATCTGACCCCAATTTTTCCCCCAACGGGCTTCCGTGATCAGTGGAATTGAAAGTTGGTAAGCCCCTTCCATCACTTGTTGGACTAACCCGGCAGTCTGGATCAGTTCACTGCGAGGACATTCTAACACCAATTCGTCGTGAACTTGTAAAAGAAGCAGCCCGCGCAGCCCGGCATGGGTTAATGCCTCTGGGACCTGCAGCATGGCCAATTTCATGATATCTGCCGCGGTTCCCTGTACGGGGGCATTGATGGCTTCACGTTCTTCGCGATTACGAACATTTTGGTTGGTCTGGGTCTTCAGACCTGGGAAATAGCGCCGGCGACCGAGTAAGGTTTCGACGTAACCCTGGTCCGCTGCCAGCCTGCGGATGCCATCCAGGTATTTTTTTACGCCAGGGAATTGAGCGAAATACGCTAAAACGAAATCTTCCGACTCACCCAGCGTGAGATCGGTGGTGCGGCTCAAGCCGAATGCACTCATTCCGTAAATCAAACCGAAATTTATGGCTTTGGCATGCCGGCGTTGTTCTTTGGTCACGGCTGGCAAGGGCACATTGTAAATGGCCGCCGCCGTAGCCGCGTGGATATCTTGACCGGCGCGGAAGGCTGCCAACATGGCCTCGTCACCGGCCATGTGCGCCACGATGCGCAGCTCGATCTGCGAATAATCGACTGAAAGAAGCACATTGTGCGGGCCGGTGATGAATGCCTGGCGCACGCGGCGTCCAATCTCAGTACGAGTAGGAATATTTTGCAGATTGGGATCGGAGGATGCCAGGCGCCCGGTGATCGAACCGGTCTGGTTGTATGAGGTGTGCACTCGCCCTGTCGACGGGTTGATTTCTTCGGGAAGAGCGTCCACGTAGGTGGATTTTAATTTCGCCAGCTCACGGTATTCGAGAATCCAGTCAACTATTGGGTGCTGACCGCGCAGCTCTTCCAGAACGTCTGCCGAGGTGGAATAGAAACCGCTGGCCGTGCGTTTGCGCCGGTCGGGTGGTTCCAGACCGAGGTTATTAAAAAGAACTTTAGCCAGTTGTTGGGTCGAATTTAGGTTAAATGGACTTCCGGCGGCGTTAAAAACCTGTTTCTCAAGCTCAAGCATGCGCTGGCTCAACTCGACCGACATTGTTTTTAAGAAGGGGATATCCAAGGCGATGCCGGCCCGTTCCATATCCGCCAGGATTGGAATGAGGGGCATTTCTAACTTGCCCAATAGATCGGCCACTTTGTTCTTGGCCAGGTCGGCTTCAAGCCCGGGTTTCAAACGCAGGGTCGTTTCAGCGTCAGCAGCCGCATAACGCGCCGCGGCCTCGACCGGTACATCGGCCATGGTGATCTGGTTTTTACCCTTGCCTATCAGATCTTCGATGTGCGTCATCTGTATCCCCATGCGGGTCCAGGCCATGTTTTTCAATCCCAGGTTGTGCGATCCTGGGTCGATCAACCATTCGGCGATCATCGTGTCCAGGGCCAATGGGGTTGTATCCAGGCCATAACGACTCAGCATCAAATAGTCATATTTCAAGTTGTGTCCCAGTTTTTTCTGGGCCGGGTTGGTCATTGGACCGCGTAAGGCCTCCAACACTACTTCGATCTTGAGCTGGCCGGCGCTGGCTGTCTTATGCCCCACCGGGATGTAATAACCTTCACCTTCTTTGACGGCGATGGAGATGCCTACCAGGTCCGCGCGCATGGGATCCGTGGACGTGGTTTCTGTGTCAAAGGAGATCCATGCTGCGTCTTGCATCACTTTGACGAGTCCGTTCATTGCCTCTGGTGTGTCAACGAGATGGGTCTCAACCTGGATTGGCGCAGCGCTGATCACCACTGGGGTCCCGGTGGTAAACAAAGATAGCTGCTGGGAAGCGGATGGAGAGGAATGATATGATTGGGCTAATTTCATCAACCGGTCCACCAGCGACCGGAATTCGAGTTGGCGAAAGAGTGCTTCAACCGCTGCCGGGTCGAAATCTTCGGTGTGGGCCTTTTCCAGATCGAGGAGGATGGGCACATTGGTGATGATTTTAGCCAGCTTCCAGCTCATCTCGGCGGAAGCGCGCCCGGCTTCCAACTTGGTGCGCACGCGGGTGGGGATCGCGTCCAGGTGGTCGTAGATATCCTTCAAGGTGGGGTAAGTTTGCAGGAGGGAGATCGCCGTTTTCTCCCCAATCCCATTGACGCCCGGGATGTTATCCGAAGTATCTCCGACCAGGGCCTTATAATCGACGATCTGGTCGGGGCGCACACCCAGGAAAGCCATTACGTCGGGGGCCAAATAATCTTTGGCCTCCGATAATTTATTGCCTGCTAGGTTGACAATAATACGCTCGTCAACCAACTGGAGCAAGTCCCGGTCTCCGGTAATGATCTTAACCCCCAGGCCCTGGCGGGCCGCCTGCTGAGCGACCGTGCCCAACACGTCGTCGGCTTCGAAACCTTCGACTTCCAACCGCGGGATATTAAACGCGTCGACCAGTTGGCGTATGCGCTCGATCTGTACGCGCAGGTCATCGGGCATCTTGGCCCGCGTACCTTTGTATTCGGCATAAAATTCGTGGCGGAAAGTCTTTCCGGTGTCAAAAGCAACCGCCAGAAAGTCGGGCCGTTCCTGTTCGAAAATACGTAACAGGACGCTGGCAAAGCCATAGATGCCTGCGGTGGGTTCACCGCTTTTGG
>DAIQPZ010000198.1:0-4827 GCA_036787065.1 Anaerolineaceae bacterium | reverse complement strand
TTGGCTGCTTTACCCTTCCTGCTTTTGCCAAAGGTTTTCTCGATCAACACATAGAAGAGCGGCGCAAACAAAGTTACCAGGAAGGTGGCGGTCACCACCCCACCCAGCGCACCGGTGCCGATGGCCTTTTGCGCGCCCGCGCCTGCGCCACTCGCCAGCACCAGCGGCAAGATCCCGAATCCGAAGGCCAGCGAGGTCATGATGATGGGACGCAGCCTCAATTTGGCCCCTTCCAGAGTCGCCTCGATCAGCCCCATTCCTCCTTCCACCCTGGCCTTGGCGAACTGGATAATCAGGATGGCGTTCTTTGTGGTCAGACCCAGAATGGTCAAGAGGCCGATCTGGAAATAGATGTCATTGGGCATCCCCCTCATGTTCATCGCGATAGCACCGCCGAGCGCCCCCAGGGGGAGGGCCAGAAGAATCGAGATGGGAACTGTCCAGCTCTCATATAGGGCCGCTACGCACAGGAAGATGATCAAAATAGAAAATGCGTACAGCGGTGCGGCCTGGGTGCCGGCTTGCCGCTCCTGGTAGGAAAGCCCGGTCCAGTCAAAGCCGATCTCCTTGGGCAACTTCGCGGCGATATCCTCCATGGCCTGCATTGCCTCACCGGAACTCCTGCCTGGCGCCGCCTCTCCCCAGATGTTTATGGAAGGAAACGCGTTGTATCGCTCCAGCTTGGGAGAACCCACGGCCCAGTGCCCGGACGCAAAAGCGGAATAGGGGACCATCTTGCCCGTATTGTTACGCACGTAGAGTCTTTCCAGATCACTGGGCAACATGCGGTAAGGGGCGTCGGCCTGAATGTCCACGTGTTTGACCCGTCCGCCTTTAATAAAGTCGCCGACATAGCCGCTGCCAAATTCTGTCGAAATAGTATTGTGGATAGCAGAGATAGGAACCCCCAGGGCGCCGGCCTTTGCCCAATCCACATCAATCCGGTATTGGGGGGTATCTTCCAGTCCGTTGGGACGCACCCGGGTCAATCGCGGATCCTTGGCCGCCATGGCGAGGAGTTGGTTGCGGGCCGCCATCAGACCCTCATGGCCGAGGCCGCCACGGTCCTGCAACTGGAAATCAAAACCTTTGGCATTACCCAGTTCGATGACTGGCGGCGGCGTAAAGGCGAACACTCTGGCGTTGCGAATCTGTGCAAACGCCCGCATGGCCCTGTTGGCCACGGCGTCAGCTTTCAGCTCCCGCCGGGAGCGCAGCTTCCAGTCCCTGAGTTTGACAAAGGCCATACCGATGTTCTGCCCCCGGCCGGACTGGTTTTGACCGCTCATCGTCAGAAGGCCTTCCACCGCGTCTTTTTCTTTCTCCTGAAAATGATTTTGGACAACCTCCATTACTTTCCTGGTCTGTTCCAGTGTGGAACCAGACGGAAGAGTAGCCATGACATACAGCGTCCCCTGGTCTTCATCAGGGAGATAACTTTTTGGCAATTGCATAATCAGCAATGCCATCACCGCCACGATCAGGAGGTAGAAAAACAAATAGCGCACATTATTGCTTAACGAGTGTCCGACTATTTTCACGTACAAATCGCGGGATCGGAAAAAAACTTTGTCAAACCACCTGAAAAACGGGCGAAGGAAAGATATCCCGCCTTCCGCCGGTTCATGCCCCTTGGGCACCGCCTTGAGCAGCGAGGCGCAGAGGACCGGTGTCAGAATCAAGGCCACCAACAGCGAAAGGAGCATGGCGGCGATGACGGTAATGGAAAACTGGCGGTAGATGACGCCGGTGGAGCCGGAGAAGAACGCCATCGGTCCGAAAACCGCCGAGAGCACCAGCCCGATACCGATCAGCGCGGGGGTGATTTGGTCCATGGACTTGGCAGTGGCCTCTTTGGGTGAGATTCCTTCCTCACTCATGATGCGTTCGACGTTTTCCACCACTACAATGGCATCGTCCACCAGCAAACCGATGGCCAGCACCATAGCGAACATGGTCAGCATGTTAATGGAAAACCCGAACAGTCCCAGCACTGCAAAGGTACCGAGAAGCACTACCGGCACGGCGATAGTCGGAATAAGGGTGGCCCGTATGTTGCCCATGAAAAGGTACATGACCAGAAAGACCAGCAAGATGGCCTCGAAAAGGGTCTTGACCACCTCCTCAATCGCCACCTTGGTAAAGGGGGTGGTGTCGTAGGGATAAACGACTTTCATGCCGTGGGGAAAGTACCGGCTCAACTCCGTCAGTTTGGCCCGGATCGCGTTGGCCGTATCCAGCGCATTAGCACCGGGTTCCTGCCTAATGGCCAGCCCGGACGCCGGCATGCCGTTGTAATAAGTAAAGGTATCGGCAAGATCGGTCCCCAGTTCCACCCGCCCGATGTTTTTGATCCGCACGATGGAACCGTCCGGATTGATGCGGACGGGGATCTCGGCAAATTCCTCCGGAGTCCTGAGCAGGCTGTGAACAACGATAGATGCGTTAAGACGCTGGCCCGCCACCGCCGGCGCCCCACCGAACTGGCCGCCGGAGATTTCCACGTTGTTGTCTTTAATCGCCTTGATCACATCGTCCACCGTCAGGCCGTAAACCGTCAGCTTGTTGGGGTTGAGCCAGATCCGCATGGCGTACTCGCCGCCGAATCCTTCCACCTCCCCAACGCCCGGCACCCGCGCCAGTACCTGCTGCACGGTGGTTTGAGCATAATCTCTCAAATCAATATCCGTCATGCTGCCGTCTTCGGAAACAAGACCCACGATCAGCAGGTAGTTGGCGGTGGATTTGCGGACCCCGACGCCCCGAAGCTGCACCACATCGGGCAGTCGCGCCATTGCCCCTTGGAGCTTGTTTTGCACCTTGGCCCAGGCGAGGTCCGGATCGGTTCCCGGGGAGAAGGTCAGCGTGATCTGAGAAATGCCGGACGAATCACTGCTGCTGGACATATACAACATTCTATCCAGCCCGGTCATCTGCTGTTCGATGATCTGTGTCACACTGTTTTCCACCGTTTCCGCCGAGGCCCCGGGATAAAGGCAGCCAATCCTAATGGAAGGCGGAGCGATAGGGGGATACTGCGTGATGGGCAAGTTGTAAATCGCCAGGCCGCCCACCACCATAATAATCATAGCGATGACCCAGGCAAAGACCGGACGATCGAGGAAGAACCTTGATAACATCAAGCACCTCCGCCAGTTCGTTTTGCGGGCGATGGGAACGCCTTCTTAAGTTCCCCGCTGCTTGCTTCCCCGCCGCTTTCAAAAGGAACAGCCTTTACGGAAGCACCGGGTGTCACCTTTTGCATCCCCTCGACTATTACCCGTTCGCCAGACACAAGACCTGATAAAACAAGCCACTGATCGCCGATGGCCCGATCGAGCGTGAGCATCCGTAATTGGACCTTGCTCTCGGCGTCCACAATCAATGTGAGCGGGTTCCCCTTCGGATCGCGTGACACGGCCTGTTGGGGAATGAGGATGGCCTGCTTATTGACACCTTCCTGCACCACTGCCCGGATGAACATGCCCGGCAGAAGAACCCCATTCGGATTAGGAAAGATGGCCCGCAGAATGACAGACCCCGTTGTGGGATCGACTGTGACGTCCCGGAATTGAAGGGTTCCCACCAATGGATACGCTGTACCGTCTTCCAGAATGAGTTGAACCTTTTTCTGATTTGCTTCATTTTGATTCAGACGGCCTTCCTTAATGCCACGTCGCAATCGCAGCAAGTCGGCCGTGGATTGGGCAATATCCACATACATGGGATTAAGTTTTTGAATGGTTGCCAGCGCTGTTGGCTGCTGAGCCGTCACCAGGGCGCCCTCAGTGACGCTGGATTTTCCAATACGGCCCGAAATGGGCGCGGTAATGGTCGTATACTTCAGATTGATGCGTGCCGTCTGTATATCCGCCTGAGTCTGTTTCAACGCGGCCGCCGCATCATCATAGTCCTGCTGGCTGACCGCTTTCTCGACCAGCAATTCCCGCAAGCGGTCGGCCTTTAACTGGATGGCCGTGAGATTGGCCTCGGACCTGGCAAGCGCCGCCTGATACAAGGCGGGATCTATCTGGAATAGCACCTGGCCGGCATGGACATCGGAGCCTTCCGTGAACAGGCGCTTCTGGATGACGCCACTTACCTGAGGACGTACTTCAGCTACTAAATTGGCGGACGTTCTACCGGTCAAGTCGGTCGTAATAGCCACCTGCTTCGGCTCTATTGTCACAACGGTAACTTCGGGAGTTTGCGGAGCTTTTGTGGTCTTCTGTCCACAACCACTCAAGATCAACCCCACAATTAGAACGCCCGCGGTGACCATCAGCCCGGCTCTGTTATTGTTTTTCATTCGACACCTCTGTTTTTTAAATATAAATATCCATTGTTGCCCGTAACGAGCATCCCGTATAAAAATAGTTTCTTCATTCCTAAACCCTTTCGTCGATGAGCTACACATAGCAGCGCTATGGCCAAATTGTTCCCATAGCCCTTTGCAGCTTGGCATAATTTATATTGTAATCGCCCAAGGCATTGGCATATTCGGATTTCGCCTTCGTCAACAGCGTTTGGGCATCAAGCACTTCCGTGGACGTGGCAACCCTTTCTTTGTATCTCTCTTCAGAAATGCGGAAATTTTCTTCGGCTTGTTCAATTACTTTCTGGGAAACGGCAATCTGTTTTTCCGTTTCCTGCAAAATCAGGTGGGCATTTTTGATTTCTAAAGTAATTTGGTCATTTAATTCTCTTGTTGTACCTATTGCCTGATTCTCTTTAGCCCGGATGGCATCTACCCTGAATTTTGTTTTACCCCATTCCCAGAAATTCCAACTGGCCACACCCATCACATACCAGCTTTCCGCGTCTTTA
>DAIQPZ010000197.1:2096-4833 GCA_036787065.1 Anaerolineaceae bacterium | reverse complement strand
GCACCCGCAAACACCTCAAATTCGGGGCTTTTCCATAGGAGGGTTTTATGGCAACAATCATATTCTCTGAAGAAAATGCAGCATCAGTGGTTATACCACTGCCGGCGAGTTCGAAAGCCGAGTTGGATCGGGCACTGGCTGTCCTAACAGCCCACAAGGATGCATGGGCCAAGATGGATATTCCCGGGCGAATTGCGCTGCTTGACCAGGTCAAACGGGACCTGGTCAAGGTTGAAAAGCGCTGGATCGCCGCAGGCATGGCAGCCAAAGGCGCCATCTCGGAAACATTGGCGGAAGGGGAAGAATGGGCGAGTCTCACCCTGATTTATCGGAATATCCGGTTTTTACGCAAAGCTTTGCAGGATATTGTTCGCTTCGGCAAACCGAAAATTCCAGGCAAAGTGACGGAACGTCCAAATGGACAGGTCGTGGCCCAGGTCGTACCATATGATTGGAAGGATCGCCTGGCCTTGCCTGGAATGCGGGCCGAAGTGTGGATGGACCCTTCTGTTTCATTGAAGAATGGCGGCATCCCGCAGGCATCTTTTTATCACAGCCAGGATAAGAAAGGACAGGTTTGCGCAGTTTTAGGAGCAGGAAATTTCGCCAGTTTAGTTCCTGGAGATTTTATGCACAAGCTATTTGTTGAAGGGCAGGTCGTTGCATTAAAAATGAACCCGGTGAACGCATACCTGGGACCGATCATTGAAGATGGATTTGCTGCCCTGATAAAAGCGGGTTACCTGCAAATTGTATATGGTGGAACAGAAGAGGGTTCCTACCTGTGTAACCACCCTGCAGTTGATAATGTCCATCTGACCGGCTCTGATCGGACCTTCGACGCGATTGTGTTTGGGCCAGGCGCAGAAGGCAAACAGCGAAAGCAGGCTCGCCACCCCCTTTTTACGAAACCTTTCTCGGCTGAGCTGGGCAATATTTCTCCGGTGATTGTTGTACCGGGCCCGTGGACAGAGAAAGATATCCAGGCCCAATCCGCCCGGTTCGGGTCCTGGTTGGTGACAAATTCGGCGCATAATTGCGTTACCCCGCGACTGATTATTCAAATGAAGAATTGGGAGCAGCGTGAAGCACTAAACCAGGGGATTGCAAGCTTTTTGGCGGGAATAGAAACTCGCAAAGCCTATTACCCGGGCTCATTCGAACTCCACCAGCAGTTTATAAGCGCGCATCCGCATGCCTTTCAACTGGGGGAACGGCAGGCGGGTCATCTGCCCTGGACGTTCATCCCAGATGTCGACCCGGCGAACACGGATGATATTTGTTTCAAGCGTGAACCCTTCATGAGTTTATTTTCAGAGACCGCGCTTGACGCCCACAACGTGGTCGAGTTCATTGGCAAAGCAGTTGAATTCGCAAATCAAAAACTGTGGGGCACGCTTGCCGCTTCCATTGTCGTGCATCCGGCCTCGATGAAAGACCCGCAGGTCGCTGCCGCCGTCGACCAGGCGATTGCAGACCTGCACTATGGTTCAATTGCGATAAATCAATCGGGGCTTTTGCCATTTTATTTGACGCTCACCCCCTGGGGCGGGTATCCAGGGTCAGATATTTACGATGTGCAGTCGGGGATCGGGTTTATGAACAACCCCTTGATGTTTGACCGTGTGCAAAAATCAGTAGTCTATGCGGAATTTTCAACACCGGTCGACCCGTTCCTTGCCAACACTTCGAACAGCTATCTCTTTTACCGGCAGGATACGCGATTTCAATCGACCCCTTCAGTAGGCAACCTGTTGAACCTGGTCTGGAGGGCCATGACGATCAAGGAAGCCCAAGCTGGTTCCTAAGAACCGCATATAAGTCAAAAAGTTAGCCAGCCGTCGCCAAAAATCGTTCATGTGCCTCCTGCCAGGTACGGGACCATTTAAATCAGGGTTCGCAAGATGATAAATGTCCCCCAGTTTTCGATGACCCGGTCCACAGCCGGGCAGAATGACTATCACCGCGAGCCTCTCGATGCAGGCTGGGGGCGATCAGATCCCTGAATGTGATTACGGACGACAATCTCTATCCCCATCAACGAGCAGGCAGCGACATTGATAAACCGGTGAACCCGAGCAAGAAGTGCATCTTAATTTATAATGTGCGTATGGATATGACCGACTCAACCCCCGTCACCCGTGCTTTGGACGCCCTGGGCATCCCCTATGTGTTCTTCCGCCACACCGGCCAGGTCGCTTCGGTTGAGCAGGCGGCGGCTGAACGCGGCATGACAATTGACCAGGTGGTGCGAAGCATCGTATTCCGCACCGGGCCGGGGTTATTCCTGATGGTGTTGGTGGGCGGGACGCGCCAGGTGAGCTGGCCCGCGCTGCGCCGTGCGCTGGGGCAGTCGCGCCTGACGATGGCCAGCGAGGAGGAGGTCTTGCAGGTCACCGGTTACCGGCTGGGGGCGGTCTCGCCCTTCGGGCTGCCAGCGCCCATGCGCATCCTGGTGGACCGCAGCGCCGTTGCCCCCGAAGTCATCTCGTTGGGGACGGGCATTCGGTACACGGCGGTGGTGCTCAAGTCTGTCGATTTGCTTAAAGCCTTGGGTGACGTGGAGCCTGTGGATTTGAGTGGGGAGTAAGAGACCTCTCTCATCCTCCCAGCCTCCTTCTCTCCCCGAGGCAGGGAGAGAAGGAGGAGTTAAGACGGCGGGCGTTAGCATTTTCTAATACACCAAAACCTGGGAGAGAAGGGGAAGTTAAGACGGCTGGCGTTAGCATTTTCTGAC
>DAIQPZ010000197.1:0-1996 GCA_036787065.1 Anaerolineaceae bacterium | reverse complement strand
GGCTGGCGTTAGCATTTTCTGACCCTTCCCTTTAGGGAAGGGCAGGGTTAGGTGGTAAGCTCAAATGCCAACCCCCATCGGGTGATGCGCAAATCATCCCTTGTGATGATGCAAACTTTTCACGGGCGAGATAATATTAATTCAAGCGAACGGGTCAATTTAATGGGTTCGGGCGATGGCCCTGGCTTGAACGCGATTAATGGTGTTGATTATTGGTAAATTTAAGTACGTCAGGAACTGGAACAATTTTACCGGTAATAAGGTTTCTGGACGTGCAAGGATAACCGGTCTCTCACAAGGGACCGGTTTTTTGTTGGGTGAACGCAGCCGGTTAGAAAATGGGGATTATTTTGCAGGTTAATAAGCGCCTGGCGGGGGGAATATCGGCTCTGGGCTGCCTAACACCGGGATGGGGTGAGTGACCCATGTTTCCCAGTAAGACACAAAAACGGCCGGATATTCGCGCAAATTCCAGACCAGGTATGCCAGCCGTCCGTAGGTGTGCAGATCGGCAGGGAGGCCGGTGCTTTGCACGCCCAGGGCGTTGCACAAAAGGAGGGCGCGGGGCAGGTGGTAGGCCTGGGTGACCAGGATGGCCTGATCCACGCCGAAGATGGCCTTTGCACGGTAGCAGGTGTCATAAGTACGCCGGCCGGCGTAATCCAGGACGATGTCTTGATCGGGAACGCCTAACTTGAGCGCAAAAGCGTGCATAGCGCCCGGCTCGTTATAATCAATGAAGCGGTTATCACCACTCAAGAGCAGCTTCCGAACTTTTCCGGCGAAATACAACCCGGCCGCCGCGGTCACCCGGTCACGCAGGACTGGGGATGGGGATCCATCCCGGCTCAGCCCGGCGCCAAACACGATGGCCACGCGGGCGGGGCCGGCTGTGGCGGGGGTGACCATGCGCGAACGGGCGTAGATCGAGGCCGCCAGGCGCGTTCCACCAAGAGCGATGGCGCCAGCCAGAAGCAGGCCGGCCGCGATTTTGGCTAAAACAACGCTCAGTTTTTTAATGTGCAAGGGTCAATTTCCCAGCAGGTTGTCCAGGAGAGTACCGGATGAGGTTACGTAAGGCCTGAGCGCATCGTAGAAGTCATCTCCGATAGGTTTAAGATCGTCGATGGCGTAGTCTCCAGCGGCGGATGAGAGCTGTTTCTTTCCATCGTCGCTGTGCGCCAGGGCGACCAGGGCGGTGGAAAGTTTGTGGGTCATATCCGCCGGAAGCTGGGGTATGGTGGAAACGTTCAAATTGGGGATAACCGCGCCGCTGCGCCAGACGATGATCACTTTTTGGACGGCGTCAGGCATGTCCGTCTGGATAGCTGAGGCGGTGCGCGGGTCGCCTGCGATGGCGTAGGTGACGCCAAAATCGCAGATCTGGCGCACGTAAAGGGCACGCACCACGGCGATGAAGGACTGGGCTATCACCGCATCCTGGGTGGTGATGCCGGCCTGGTTGAGGATACCCAGGGGAAGGACATAACCGGCGCCCGAGTGGGGCTCAACCAGGCATGGACGTTTTCCGGAGAACTGGGTCAGGGCCTGAGATGCGTCACCCAGGTTCTTTTCCAGGGTTGGGTCAAAGAATGGCGTATAGCCATCAAATATATTGGCCATAAACGCCGCGCCGTAGGCGTAGACCCCGAAATGGTTGGAAACCAGGAGCACCTTCGCTTCGCCTTCTTTATTTGCCTGGAGGTAGGTGAATGGGGGCAAGAAGGCCAGGTGGATTGTGCCATCTTGCATACCGGCCAGCAGGGCGCGGTAAGATGCGGCTGGTTTGGCCTGGATGGTGTAGCCGGTGTCTTTAGATAGCACTGTGGTCAGTTGAGCGGCAGCAGGCGGTAGGACCGCCTGACCAGAAGCCAGGACGAAGCCAAATTGGAGCGGGTTACCGGCGCTGCCCAGGGGTTGGGGAGTGGGCGTGTCCGTCGGAGAGGGTGTGTCGGTTGGCCCGGGCGTTGAGGTAAATTCTAAGGTTGGGGTCGGC
>DAIQPZ010000196.1:0-4857 GCA_036787065.1 Anaerolineaceae bacterium | reverse complement strand
AATCAACCGAGCGTTCAGAAAATAGCGGAGGAAAAAATGAATAAATCGTCGATCGGACACTTGCAAATCAATATCGATGCCAAAAACGTTGGGTTCTACAAAGAGCTTTTTAGCTTTCTGGGCTGGTCGATGTTGTTTGATGATCCAAGCACGTTAGGCGTTGGCTGCGAGCAAGGGTCGAGTTTGTGGTTCGTTGGCGGCGCCAGAGACGTCAAAAATGACTACGATGGGCCGGGGATGAACCACCTGGGGATTGCCGTGTCTACCCAGTCGGACGTTGACCTGGTGGTGGCTTTCCTGCAAGAACACGGGGTCAAAGCCTTGTTCGAAACCCCGCGGCACCGTCCCGATTTCAGTTCTGGCCCGGATAAGACTTACTACCAGGTGATGTTTGAATCGCCTGACCGAATCTTATTCGAAGTGGTTTATACGGGGCTTATTTCTAAATAACGATGAAGCGCTCTCTGAAAAAGGGAGGGCGCTTTTTTTTATTGACTATAGACGCGCGGCTTGAATTCCACCCAGGTTTGTTCTATTGTTAATCAGATATTAAACCCTGAGGTGCCAGATGGTTTCACCGCTCGAAGTCCCCGTCCTCGAGACGGAACGTCTCTTAATCCGCCCTTTTGTTCTGACCGACCTGGCGGATACGCGCCGACTGTTTGACTTTGAATTGAATCATACCCAGTTGGGTACGGATCACTTAGACCCACTGGACGATCGTGCCGGGTGGCTGCAATGGAGCGTGCTAAATTATGTTCAGTTAGCCAGGCTCTACCAGCCTCCCTATGGCGACCGGGCGATCGTGCTCCGGTCCAGCGGTGAACTGATCGGGTCCTGCGGTTACGTGCCTTGCCTTTGCCCATTCGAGCAGCTTCCTGGTTTCACGCCCGCTGTGCCATCTGGCCAGCCAGGCCTTTTTTCTCCGGAATTTGGCTTGTTTTATGCCATTTCCCCTGGTCACCAACGCCAGGGCTACGCGTCTGAAGCAGCGCAGGCGATGATCGATTATGCATTCCAGTCATTACAACTAAAACGGGTGATCGCCACAACATCTTACGACAACCTTGCTTCGCAGGGCGTCATGCGGAAGCTGGGTATGACCCTCACGAAAAACCCACTGCCCGATCCGGCCTGGTTTCAGGTCGTGGGGGTCGTGGAAAACGACTGTCACGGCGCCTGATCAGGAAGGCCTCAGAGACATTTGCAATAAGGACAATCAGGTAGAGGGTGGATTATAGGGTGGCCGGATGAATGGGGTTGGCTGGACGCGATATGGATAAGGATAGGGCATGGGTGTGTAAGGCATAGGTGTATAAGGGACAGGTATTTCGAGCGTGGATGTGAATTGGGGCGTGGCTGTGAAGGGAGGGAAAACAGGGATTTATCCCACTGATGGATGCCGTGATCGATTGCCAGGCGCCTGGGGCGCGGCTGACTGACTTGCGCGCGCCCTGGCTGCTCCTCAACGGTGGACCGGTACAAGGATAAGGGCTTTTGTGATTTAATGCAGGCCTTGTTCGCGGAGACTTGAACTGTATCATAATAGCATCATTGGAGGATACGCAACTATGGATGGACAGCGGGATAGTAGCCAACTGTGGGTCGATCTGGCGCAAGACACTGGCGCCCTAAAATACGGCGCTTCAGGTTTTTTGTATGGGTTGGGGAATGCGGGTATTCCAAACGTCGCGATACTGGCTCCGCTCAAACCTCAGGTGGCGGCCCAAAAACCGGAGGGCGGCCTGCAGCATCCCAATGGGGATGCGCTGGATGTGGCCGGAACGTATCAGGCGGCTGGGGGTAAAGAGATAGAAATTTACCTGCAAGATGCCTATCCAGGCTGGCCTTACGATCAGATGGGCCTGGCTGATTACCTGGACAAAGTCGAGGCGATGGTACGACAGGTCAGTGCCAGCCCCCATGCCAGCCTTTTTTCTTACGTGCCTTTCAACGAGCCTGACCAGATCTGGTACAACAAAACGGATAAAAAGGCTGCCTTTTTCACCGATTGGCAGTCGGTTTATCAGAAGATCAAGGCGATCCACTCGTCGGCTCGCATCGTTGGACCCAATTTTGCCAGGTATGATGCCCCCTTTTACCGGGACTTTATGGCATTTGCAAAAGCCCACGCCTGCTTGCCCGACGTGGTTTCGTGGCACGAATTAAACCAGGACTTTTTTACGGGGTGGGCCGGGCGTTACGCGGATTACCGCAGCATCGAAGCCGCCCTGGGCCTGGCGGCGAGAGAAATTTGCATTAACGAATATGGCCGGATTAAGGGCGACCTGGGTATCCCGGGTAAACTGGTGCAGTGGATCGCGCGCTTTGAGGAAAGCAAGGTGGATGCCTGCCTGGCTTATTGGACGGATGCCGGCTCGCTGAACAACCTGGTCACCCGTGATCACTATAACAAGGCTACCGGTGGCTGGTGGCTTTACCGCTGTTACGCGGGGATGACCGGCCATACGGTAAAGGTCACACCGCCTGATCCCCAGGCTGAGGGCTTGCAGGGTCTGGCGGCGCTCGACCGGGCTAAAAGGCAGGCGCGCATCCTGTTTGGCGGCGCTGCCGGGCCGGTGCACCTGGTGGTCGATGGCTTTACCGCTGTGCCAACCTTTGCCGGCCGGGTGCACGCGGCGCTTTGGGCGATTGAATCCAGTGGGTTAAACCCATCTTCTGGCCCGACGCTGGTGATGGAGGACGATTATCCGATCATTGCTGGGCTAATTACCTTGGATATCAAGGATGCGGTTGAAACCTCCGCTTACCAGATTATCCTGTCACCCTCCGGCGTTCAGGGTGCAGCGGGCAAATCTCAATATTACGCGGCGGCTTATGCCGATCTTTCTGGCGGCGCCCGGACCGGTTATGCTGACCAGGTCGCCTGGGTCGAAGGGTACGGTCAAGGCGATAATGTCAGGACAAGTTTTGTCGTGACAGCGATGGATAATGGATTCTATAAAATCCGCCTGGGTTATTCGGCCGGCCCGCTGGGTGGATCGACCGGTCCCCGCGGCCTGCGAATGGTTCTAAACGGGACAGGTCTTACCGACCTCATACTGCCGGCGACGGAGAGCTGGGAAGCGTGGGCCCAAGTGGACTCCAGCATTTTTCTGGCGGCTGGCATCAACCGCATCGCCTTTGAACCCAGCCCGGTTGGCGGGAGAGGTGACGTCCATATCCGTGATATCACGGTCACACCGGCAGATGGACCAGTCTGGTCTTACAAAGCAGTAGATCCAGCCAATGCTCTGAGTGGAACGGCAGCCATCCTGGTTGATCCCGCTGCTTCGGGAGGACGGTGCGTAAGCTATATCGGGGATGGACCAGCCAACGCGCTCGAATTCAAGCAGATCGCGGTTCCTCACAATGCGACATACCGCATGGTGGTCCATTTTTCTAACGCGGAGTTCCGCGGCGGTCATTCGTATAACAGCCAGGTGGTCGACCGATTCGCGGAGATCAGCGTGAATGGCAATAAGGCGCAAAAGGTCTTTTTTAGGAATACGTTTGCCTGGGATAATTATCAGACCCGGCTGGTGGATATCGAGCTGAATGCGGGCCTAAACACAATTAAATTCTCGAACAGCGCCAGCGGATGCTTTGCCCCCAACCTGGATAAGATCGAAATTGCCCCGCCGTTAATTGTTGTCCCAACAGAGGTGGCTGGATGAACCTGAGCGGGTTTTCGGATTATAAAGAAAGGAAATTGAGATGAGTGCTCCAGAGACCTTGAAAAAGCTTATCGGTAATTGGTCCGGCTCCAACCGCCTGTGGCTTTCCCCGCAGGAGCCTTTCCGTGAGTCGGAAACGAAGGCCAGGGTGGCTACAGTGGCCGGTGGCCAATTTATGACCATCCAATATACCTGGGCTGATGATAGCCGTCCCCAGGAAGGGCTGTTGTTGATCGGGGTCGAGGAACGTCCCAATCTTATCCATGCGGTGTGGATTGATTCGTGGCATATGGGGGACAAGTTTATGCTTTGCCAGGGTCAGATCACCGATAACGGGAATGTTTCGGTGGCCGGTTTATATGCCGCGCCATCAGCGCCCGATTGGGGCTGGCGGATCGAGATCAAAGCAGGCGCCATGGAACTATTTGAGCTGGCCATGTATAATATTTCGCCCGAAGGGAGCGAGGCGCTGGCGGTCCGGGCAAGCTATCAGCGTGGATGAGGATGGAGGCGTCAAGGCATTCACCCCTTCGTATGGATTCTGGCAGTCGTAAACGCTAAAAGGGGTTAAACCTGGATTGGTGTGGCCTGGTCATAGACGGTCTGACCGGTGGTAACGTTTTTAAGCAGTATTACGGCCAGCACCAGGTTGATCAGGGTCAGTGCTGGAAACACAATTAGTTCAACCGGGCTGATGGCTACTCCAGATAAGGCCATGTTGATCCCCATGGCGCTGACAGCGGTGCCCATGGTCATCATTTTCATCACCGCGCCCGAAGCCAGAAGATATCCCCATGGATCGCGACGCAGCAGCAAAACACCGGATAATAAGGCCAGGGGGACGATCAACCCCAGGTCCATCACCTGGATGACCAGGGTGGTGTTGTTTTCGAGGGACGGTACCTGGTTTTGGAACAAGGGCGGCACAATGCGTCCGAGCCAGGCCAGCAGCAGAAAACTGCCCGCGGCAAACAGGACCCCGGCGATCGCGCGGCGCGGCAGGCGTTCCGAGAAATGTTGTGGCAGGGATGCCAGGTCGAAAGACATCAGGCTGAGGATAAAAGCAAACAAGCTCAGGCTGAACAAGTCCACGTACACCAGGAACAAGGCATTATAAGCGGTGAGGAACGACATCGACATGTAGGTGTACAAAAAATAGCCTAAGGTACCGGCCTGAATT
>DAIQPZ010000059.1:0-14310 GCA_036787065.1 Anaerolineaceae bacterium | reverse complement strand
CGGTAGGATAGATCTATCCGCAACACCGGTTATTTTTTTGGCCTATCATTCAAGCTGCTTGCATGGTGATAAAATAGTTCAATGGACACAATCGATGCTATTTTCACCCGACATTCAATCTCGGCTTTGCTCCCCGACCCCATCCCCCAGGATCTGATCGAACGGTTATTATCCGCCGCCGTACAGGCGCCCAACCATTTTCATGTCCGTCCCTGGCATTTTGTCGTGCTCCAGGGCGCTGCCCGTGTTCGTCTGGGTGACCTGTTCGCTCAAATTCTCTTAGACGACCACCCGGAGCTGCAGCCCGCTGCCCTGGATAAAGAACGCGCAAAACCACTCCGCGCGCCGCTCCTGATCGCCGTTGGCGTCAACCCTCCCGAAGACACACGCGAGGACCCTATTGAAGACATCTGTGCCACGGCATCTGCCTGTGAAAACCTGCTCCTCGCCGCCCACACCCTCGGGCTGGCGGGTATCTGGCGTACCGGATCGGCCGTGACCAACCCCAGGGTTAAATCTTTTCTGGGTTTAGATCCCAACCAGCCATTAATCGCTTTCCTCTATATCGGTTATCCGGCCAATCTGCCAATCCCACCCATCGAGCGTCCTTCCTATGAAGATCGGGTCACCTGGATGGGCTAATTAATCTCGGTTCTCAAACGTTTGTTTTGACTTTTACACGCCTATGCGCAAAACCGGTATTTATTTTGCGCTTAGATCCGTTACACTTTGCCAGGTTGCTTCCTAACACCCGTTCATCCCCAAGGTTGCAAGTGTTATGGATGACATATCGGGCCAATTAACCCTCCCGGTTACACATTAACCCCATCGATTAACCCTTTTTCCCGATGCAACTGATCCTGACTGCTGGCTATACTGGTAAAAAGTAAGGGTGAGGTAAAAGGAACCCCGCTGACCTTAGCTGGCTTCCCTCGCCTCGCCCAACCAGTATCTGATATAAGGAGTAAGCCATGCAGAACACCTTCATGAAAAATCGCGATTTCCGTTTCTTATGGGCCGGGCCAGGGTTGTCCGTCCTGGGAGACCAATTTGAACCGATCGCCCCACCCTCATCCCGAATTTCCGTCCGGCCGACGATCTTCAAGCGGGAAAATCAGTCATATCGGGCACGTACCAGTTGGATATTTTCCTTGTTCCCATGCTGGCTGGCGGTTTGATCGAATTGTTCGCAACACAACCCTCCACAGGAAACAATGTGGGGATGACCGGGATTGCGTTAGCTTTTGCTTTCGATGCCTTCACATTCCTGGTCTCCGCGGTCACCTTGTGGCTCATGAAACTTGGCCAACCCGCTTTCCGGCAAAAAAACAGCTCGCAAGACTCGATCTTAACCTGCTCTCGAACGTTGGCCTGGTCCCGCTTTCGCAGGCGCTCACCGGCTGGCTGATCAAGTTGAGCATCGACGGTCTCTTCATTGGCGCAGGCAGCTTGATGATCCTCCTGGCGGTCTGGCTGGCAGTAGCGCCCGAGCGCCGAAGTCTCGCCTTGAAGATGGACCCCCAACCCACTGCATAATAAATAAGAAAGTTGCTGGAAATAAAGTGTTTGCGGGTGTGAAGAAGAACCCGCAAACACTTTATTTCCGGGTCTCACACGGTTATTGGACCGTGAAAGAGAAACTGTATGGAGTCCTTATTTTTATCCCATCGTTTTGTGGGGTGATCGGGATCACGTGATCGACGGTGACCGTGTAGGATCCAGGTGTGAACGGCGCGGCCGGGGTAAAGATCAAGGTTAGGGTCGATGGTTCTAAAACAACCGTACCGGCGACCGGGTTCCTATTGTTTATCACACCAATGGCCATATTGAGATCGGTCCCGTCTGATTTAACAACCCAATTGAAGCTGACCCGGATACTGGCAGGGGCTGCCCCATTGGGACCGGCAGGTATTTCAGTTTTAGTCACCAGTGCATCACGCCAGTTTTGCACCGCTTTGTGGTTATCATCTGAGTTCGTGTCGCTGGTATCATCAAACAATTGGGTCAGATCGGTAGGACTGGCCGCGGCAACCGTGGCGACCCGGTTGGTCAATCCGACGATCGATCCCCACTCCTCGACGGTATCATACGTACCCCGCGTGTATTTGTATTGGATGGGTGTCCCTTCCGGTATCGGCAATGTGATCTGCCAGATTTTGGAACCTGAAGAGGTCTCCGTCATTCGCGTGCTGGCATTCCCCCCACAGTAACCGCACAACGGATCGGGCGAGACACCCGCGGACTGGCCGGTGATATAAACGACATCATTGGGCGGCGTATAGGCTGGAACTTTAACTCTAAAGGTAACCTGGACCACTTTGGGTACAACCGCGTGAGACACTTCGTTTGAGGCGGGAGACGCATTCAACGCGTTGTCAAAGGCTTTCACGGTGTAGAAATAGGTCTGCCCGGCATTGACCGCGTGATCCAAGTATTTCAACGTGTCCCCTGGCACGATCGCTATCGCCAGGAGAGCCTCGCCGCCAGGCGCGGTTCCCCTGTAAAGGCGATATTCTGCCACGCTGTCATCCGGGTCAGTTGAAGCCGTCCAGCTCACCGTCAGGCTGGCACCGTTGTAATCGATTGATGCGACCGGGGCTGTTGGGGCGGTCGAATCGCTGCTGGCCGTGATGGTCATCACGCCGGGCATATTCGTTCCAGGATTGGCGCCGGGAATATTTCCATCCTGGTCGCCGTACACCCAGTTGCGCCCACCGTCATCCGAGAAACGCACCAGGTAATCATACGTGCCAGTAGCGTCCGCGCGGAGACTGCCCACGTATTCATAATTATTGTCGCCCGTGTGCCCGGGGTTGTGAGTCATCGGTTGCCAGGCCCAGGATGCCGGATCGCTGCCCGTCACGCCAAACCCAAGCTGAGCCAGGATCGCGCCCGGATCCCCGCCAGCGTCGGTTAACCCCTGAATGTAGATCTGCCCATAAACAGGGGTGTAGTGGGCGGTGATGGCCTGGTTGATGGTCTTTGGAAGCTGCAGTACGGCATAACCGATCGGGAAAGCAGGGGTCGCATTGACTTCGTTGGATGGACCGCCTTCGTTGCCTTGTGCATCCAATGCCCGGACAATATAGTAATAAGTGGCGCCGTTATTGACGTGGTTGTCGTTGAAGTTCAAACCGGTGGTCGTTCCGATCTTGAGATACCCGCCACCTTGCACTACGCTTCGGTAGATATTAAAAGTTATCGCTTTGGCTGTCTTTTGCCAGCTTAAATTAACCGTACTCGTCAGACCATTAGCCGTTGATCCGGTCAATCCATAAGGCGCGACCGGCCCGGTGATATCCTGCCCGGGGATCAAGATATAGATTGCCGCGCTCAACGGATTTAGTTTAACCTGGAATGAACCGTTTTGAGTGGTGGTCTTACCTGAACCCAACAAGTCCAACAGCTTAATCCCATCCCTGACATAAGGCGCGGTCGGCACGGTGATCGTCTGTGCGCTGCTTTCATTGCGGTTGATCACCATGATCGACAGACTGTTGTCTTTGCGCATGGCATAGGCCAGGGTCAGGTTGGTATCATCCGCCAGTAAGAAAGACAGCTTCCCCTGGCGCAGCACCGGGTTGGTCAGGCGGATGAGTGAAAGTAACCGGTACCAGTTGAGCGTGGTGTGATCACCGGCGGCCCCAAAATAAAAGGGATCCTTCTTATCCTGGGTGTAACTGCCATCCGGGTTCAGCTTCCATGGGAAGGCGCGCCGGTCGTCAGGGTCGCTGGCCCCTGTCAGGGAAACTTCATCCCCATAATAAATAGTTGGCGTGCCTGGCACGGTCATCTGAACCAGGGCGGCAATGGCCTCACGCTTCTTCCCCAGGGCCAGGTTAGCCGCGTTGAGCTCTTTATCCTCGCGGTTCGCCTGTCCAGGGGTCAATGACCAAAGGATGCGCGCCGTATCGTGACTATCCAACAGATTCTGGAAGGTATAGTAGGTCGCGTCCGAGTAATCTTCTCGGATCGAATCCATACGTTTGACAAAAGTGGTTGGCGGTAGATTGGGATTGGCTTCTTCGGGGAAACCTTTATTATCCACGCCACCCAACAAGCCCAATACGGCATTGCGGAAGCGGTAACCCATCGCTGTGTCGGCCGTATCCCCATGTGTCAATGGGATGTTGTCGTACCATTGCCAGGCTTCGGCGATCAACGTCTCATCCGGCTTGATGCCTTTGGTGATACTGCGCAACTGCTGCCAGTAAGTTAAAGGGAATGACGGATCGGTCATCACGTCGAAACGCCAGCCCGATGCGCCAAGCTTGAGCCAGAAATTGGCCACACTGCGGATCGGATCGCTGTAGAAGTATTTGGCGACCGGGACATAAGGCATGGACGTGTCCGTCGGGTCGATTTTAACGATCACAGGGATCGAATCGAATCCGGCCCAGCCATCATAAGTGGCGGCATTCGGCCGGTTCTGGCTGTCCACACATACCCCTGATCCAGGCGCTACGTCGTGAAAATTGAACCATGAGCGGTAAACGGAGTGGACATCTTCACACGCGCCGGCCGTATTGTAATGATGGTACCGGTCGAAGAATGGGCTGTCAGAAGACAGGTGGTTGAAAACTCCATCCAAAACAATCTTAATGCCAATGTCGTTAGCATCCTTGACCAGCTTCTTGAAATCTCCATTGCTGCCGAAATAACGGCTGATGCTGAGATAATCGCGTGTATCATACCCATGGTTGGAAGCCGAATCAAAGAGCGGGTTGAAGTAGATGATACTCACACCCACACTCCTCAAATAAATCAGCTTATCGTCCACCCCTTTCAAATCACCGCCAAAATAATCACGTCCTTTCGGGCTCTCGGTACACGGCGTAGCCGGACTGGCATAATCGCGGCAAAAGCCTTCGGGTAGGTCGGACCATTTTTTAAGCAGGATTTGCGCGTCGGTAGCTGCCTGGATCTGTGCTGGCGTCGCTTGGGCAGGCGCCGGGTAATCATAGCGGGGGTCGGTCACCTTGGGATCGTTATCGGAGCTGCCGTTTCGGAAACGGTCAGGGAAAATCTGGTACATGATGCCATTTTGCATCCAACCCACCACCGGGGTATTCGGTGCATCCGTATTGAGACGGAAGCCATTATCTACTTCGGTGGGTGTGGCCTGGCCCAGCCCGCCATAACGGGGCGCATTATCGGAATAATACGCGGTGGCCGTCCCATCCTGGATGATGAACCGATAATAAGTCGTGCCCAGCGCCTGAGGTATATAAATAAACTGGTAAAAGTCACAGGTCGATCCGGTAGCGGTCAGGGTGGCATCGTAACAATCGACGTTGCTGGCCGCCAGTGACATCGGTTCCCGATTTTCGCGACCCAGGGCAGTATCATACAGGCGGATTGTGACGCCGGTCGCGTCATTGTGGAAAGTGCGCAAGCGCAGCATGACCGGGGTTCCCGGATTAACCACCCCAGATGGAACCCGGAAAAGACTGTCGCGTGAATTATGCGCCAGGCCATCGGTTTCGACATTGTTATCGTGGCTGTGCCCGGAGCTGATCAACAGGACATGGCTGGTTGAGTCATAACGGAATGTCACTTTAGCGTGGTCATTTGGAACAACAAAATTGATATTGGGTCCACCTTGCACACCGCCCTGGCCATAGTTCACATCCCAAGTTTCGTTGAGGGCAACTTTAGCCTGATAAGACCCTTTGGTTAAAGCATTAGTCTCAAAGCTGTAAACACCCGAGCCATTGGGATCTTCCAGCCACGAACGCAGGCAGTCCGGCGCCCAATTATTTTGACAACCTAATTGCTGCTGGAAATCCCCTGGTACGATTGCGATGATCGAATTGATATTATCCGTCACCCAATGGGTCTTGTCGTCGTAATAAAATTTTACGGGTTTACCGGCAGTCAGGTTGAGCGGGATATTGGCCCCGTTCGATCCTGCGTGCAGTCCATAATTAACCGTCCAAGAGTCGTTCAGGGCGGCCTTATAATTATAATTTCCAGCGGGAAGCGACCAGGTCCCTTGCCAAACATCATCTCCAATATCATAAGCCAGGTGCGCTGAAGCACAGGTAGGATCCCAATCTCCATTGCAACCCATATTATGATTTAGATCACCGGCAATGGTCACACTGGAGGGGCCTGGCGCAGCCAGGACTTGGATGGCGGGGATGCCCAAGGGCAAGACTCCCGACATTAACCCTAATAAAGCAAATAGGGTCAGGCAATTTTGTAAAATGGTTTTTCTTGACATTGGCAGACAGGCTCCTTTGTGTGCTATAACCCATTGGTTCAATGATTCTTGTTTGTCATTCAAACAAACTTACCGCAACAATCATCCACAACAATTTGAAAAAGGCTTCAGCCATGTTTGGTTAAATTTGGATTAATTTATAAATGTAACGACTCAGAATTGGAAAGAAAGTTTCCGGATTTGAGGTGGTTTCGCTTACCAGGTAAGCGAAACCACCTCAAATCCGGAGCTTTTCCACACAGGCCTGAGTGGTTAATTATAATTAGATTATAACTATCTTTTTGTGATTACAATCTATTCATAGAATTTAAGCCTATATAACGTCAGTTCGGTTTAATAACCCCCGAGGCCGTGCAACCCGGTTGGAAAAGCGGAGTTTGGGACGTTACCTGAGTTTCATTCGAAAGCTGCTTTACCAAGCCGCCTCAGGTTCTTCACCCAATAAACTGATTAATAAGCCCAAATGGCCAAACGGGCCGAATCTGATCCCAGGGTAACAAAGGATCAACGCATCCGGCCCCCCGCCGAAAAACCCAGCAGCCCAATCCAGTGCGGGTCGAACCCTCAAAATGCGGGGTTCATCACGGCGCTTCCTAAAGACCCAATTAATTATTTGATTATCAGGAAATATGCTATGATTAGAGTGGTTCGATGGGGTAAATACTCGATCGTAATGGTGCATAATTGACCACATCAAGTCTGTCCGCAAGCAAATTTCATAGCCCCCAGGCATTCACCGAGCTAACTCCCCGGCCCAGGCTCATCTCAGCGGTCACGGCCGGTCTGGAAAAACGGATCTTGCTGGTATCGGCGCCAGCCGGGTTTGGCAAAACCGCTTTACTGGCACAATGGGCTGCTTCTCCACAGGGCCGCTCGGAGCCATTGGCCTGGTTATCGCTTGATTCAGAGGACAGCGATCCGGTTCGTTTTTGGAGCCAGGTAACCCAGGCTTTAAGAGAGATGCCACTGAACCGCAATGTTGCTTTTGCATCCGGCAGTTGGCACTTTGATGATAGCATCGCATTGGTGCGCTCAGAACAGCCCCCCTCCTGGCAATATCTCCTGGCAGTATTACACAGTGAAATCTCCACCATTCCAGAACGTTTTACCTTGATATTGGACAACTACCAGGTGATCCAGGATGACATAGTGCATCAAGGTCTGGCCCGCCTGGTCGAACACCTGTCCAAACAGGCCCGCATCATTCTGGCGACTCGAAAAGACCCACCCTTACCTTTATCGCATTGGCGATCGAAAAGCTACCTGTCAGAAATTCGCCTGACCGACCTGCGCTTTACACATGAAGAATCGATCAAGGTTTTCAACCAGGCAATCCGTCCAGTCCTCTCACCTGAATCGGTTGCACTGTTGGCAAAACACGCGGAAGGCTGGATCACTGGTATTCTCCTGGCTGCTTGCGCTCTGCAAAACCAGGCCGAATCCGTTACAGCCGGTTATATCGCGGAATTTATAAGCAAACAAGAAGCCGTTCTTGAGCATCTGGTCGACACAGTTCTACAGCATTATCCTGAAGCCGTGCGTATTTTTCTCCTGCAAACGTCCATCCTCGACACCATCACCACGGACCTCGCTGACGCGGTCCTGGTCGATGCACCACCCATCCGTTTTGACCAACCCGCCGGACTGGATACCTCTCGTGGAGTCTTGGATTTTTTGGAAACCCATTTTCCATTTATTCAGGCCTTAGACGAACAACACACAGGGTATGCCTACCAACCCTTTATCCGCGGGCTGCTGGAGTCGCACTTACAGTCCGTCCGGCCTGGTCTCACATTTTGGCTTCACCGGCGTGCATCAGAATGGTATGATGCACGCGGGATGACTCCTGAAGCCGTTCGTCACGCGCGTTTCGCGCGCGATTACGAACAGGCGGCCGATATCATGGAACAGGCCGTTCGTTCCGGGGACGCCTGGACCGACCGTGAAGTCATTAACAATCTCGAATGGCTTAAACAGCTTCCAGAACGGAGTCTTAGCGCCAGACCCTGGCTGCGCTTATTGATCTCCCGTGCACGCAGCCAGGGCGAACAAATGCAAGAAGGGGCGAACTACCTGTCGCAATTGGAGCAGGCCACCATCCAGATGCCCGACTCGGTCCAGGAAGCCGGACGCTTATTGGGGTTGATTTATGAGGCCAGGGCGAGCCTGGCGGTTTTGCGAGGTGATACACATATTGCGGTCCGTTATGCACAAAGAGCCCTGGATAATATCCCCAAAGAATATCCATTGGCCATCAGTCGAGCCAATCTCGCCCTGGGGGCTTCCTTCGCTCAACTGGGTGATATGTCTCGCGCCAACCAGGTATATGCGCAGGGTACTACCAACGCACTTTCGAATGGATACCGCTTTATTGCCATCCAGTCGGCTTTTTTCCTGGCTGAAATTCAGGTAGCCCAAGGGCAGCTAAGCCAGGCCCTTCTCACCTGCGAGAAGAGCAGCGAATTAGGTACGTTTGCCAACCAACCCGCGCCACAATTGGGTTGGAACCGCCTGGTTCAAGCCAAGGTGGCTTACCAACGGAATAGCCTGCCTGAGGCAGAACGCCTGACAAAAGAAGGGATTGAATTGCTCCAACGGGGTGAAATTACAGCCCAGAACCCAGACGCGTATGCCTTACTCGCCTTAATCTGCCAGACAAGAGGAGATATAGAAGGCGCCAATGTCGCCATCCAAACGGCGCTCCAACGGGCTTTTGACAGCCAGATTCCGCAAACCATCTCACTGGTGTCAGCTTATCAGGCACGGATCTGGCTTGCCCAGCACGATTATTTACGAGCTTTCCCTTGGGCCGACAAATATCGCGCTACCGCGAAACCCGATTATTTACGCGATTTCGAAGATCTGACCCTGGTTCGCAGCTTGCTGGTCAACCAACAAGCAGAAGAAGCGCTTTCGCGCCTGGACGCTCTGTTGAGCCAGACGAAAACATCGGGAAAGATCGCCCGCATGATCGAAGTCCTCGCCTTACGCGCACTGGCGCTACAAACCATCAACAACCCGGCGAAAGCCCTGGACAACCTGGGTCAGGCTATTTTCCTGGCCGAACCAGAAAATTCTTATCGGGTTTTCTTGAATGAAGGCGAAGCCATGCAGTTAATGATCCTCGCGCTCTACGAAAACCTGATGCAGCCTGAGAGCCTCACGAAGCGCGATGGGCTCGAATCGCTCGTTGCGGATGGATCACAAGAGTCGGTCACTGGCCCGGCCGGGGTTCCAGCTATAGGCATACCCGAAGGGGAACGGTTTAACCGTTTAATCGTATTTATAGAAAAAATCCTGGCCGCTTTCCCTCAGATCCCGGGTTACCCGACCCATGCTGAATCTCTACCTGAGGGCCAGAGTGAACCCCTCAATCCTCGTGAGGAAGCTATCCTGGGGATGTTAGCCAGGGGATTATCCAACCGCGAAATATCCCAAAAATTATTCCTCTCGACCAACACCCTGCGCGCTTACACTGTCAGCCTGTTTAGTAAACTGGGCGTCAACAGCCGCTCCGATGCCGTGGCACGCGCCCGCCAATCTGGCCTGTTACCACCCAGGGAACAAGACCCATAACAGTAAAGCCCCGAATTAGCGGGTTATCGCGTTCTCCAACCTGCAGTTCGTGGTCAGACCCGCTTAAAATAGGCCAGGCGTCAGTGTTTTAGCGATGGCTATCACTGACGCCTGGCATGATGCTCGCACGCAAGCCGTCGATTTTTTACAAAAAGCCAGCGATTATATCCCAATCCGGGGTAAACCCAGGCTGGATGAGGTGGCTCAATGGTTCACCCAGATGCGCGACACACTCAAAACAGCGGTGAATTTACGTCCCATTCTGGATGAGTGGGATGAGCGCTCCTTGTTCCAGAGTGATGAAGCTGCCAGCCTGATCCGCGCCGCCGGGAAGGCCGAATTAAAATCCCTGGACTGCCTGGCCGAAGTCGTCACGACTCTTTAGGATGTTGGGTGAGCCAGACTTTCACGGCCGTAACCTGGTATGCGCCAATCGATAACCGCAAGCGATTATCCTCCACCACCAGGTCTCCTCCATGTGCCGGCTGCTCATGAACATCGACCCATTCTGCTTTGATCAGTTCACGGTCAAAGTGGAAGACCACGTTCGTCCCTTCGCCTTCCGTTTCATACAGGCGTAGGATTAAGCCACGCTCAAGATTGTCTTCAGATATTTTAATCGCGGAAACGCCCACATTTCCACTCTCAAGGCTCAGGTAACTGTGACGGCTGGATGCGAGGCCCGCGCCGGAAAAAACGTCCAGAGGGTGCGTATAATTGTACGCGTTGGCTATCAGCGCCTGTTTGGACGCCGAACCAGCCGCTACCTCAACCCGGAAGTTGATTTTATGATTGCCTACTTCGGGGTAAGGGTCAGGGTCAAACGAGCTGCGGATCATGGTCAGGGCAAGGGCATCATCTACGCCACGGAAACCATAATTGCCTTCGGTGATCAGTTGAACAACCGGGTGTTTGCCATCTTCAGACAGGCCAACCGCCCAACTGTTCGCCGGAACATCCAACGCCTGACTAAGCCGGTCAATGGTCCCAAAGGGAATATCATAACGGTAAGCCCGGCATGTATAATCCAGTGGGAGCAGGAAATTAAGTTGGGGCACACCCACTCCTTTGCGCCCGATCTCGTGCCAATCTGCGTCCACGGCGTAATCCAACCCGCGGCTGCCCGCATCCAACGAGACGGTCACAGTTATTTTTGAGCTGCCGGTGGGAATGAAATAGGTCAATGACTGGCGCAACACCCCCGAACGGTCATATTTTAGCACCTGAACATTGCTATCTAGCGGCACCACATCCATGTAACGCCCAACCACCCAGGCAGTGCCCATCACTTTATCATCTTCCTGGATGCGCCTGAAAACGGCGGGCTTGACCGGACTAACCAACTCGGCGCCGCTGGCTTTATCGAACAGGGAGACCAATGCGCAGTTTTTTGAATCAAATGTGGCGCGGAGTAGCTCGTTTTCCAGGGTATGCACTTCTGGTCGCTCGATCCGCGGGTCACTTGGGAAGGCCACGTCTTCCAAGATGGCATTCGTTTCTTTTAAAACCACCGTTCCATAACCACAGGCCGGGGTATCTAGCTCCACCAACAAGCGCAAATAGCGGTGCTGCCAATAATCATTGAAACCTTTTTCAACGGGCTGCTGGCGTAGAATCTTTCCATCTTCATCTTCAACCACCAGGCGCGCCAGGTCGCCGTCCCAATCCCATACCACCAGCTCTACCACCTGCTTGCGAGGCCAGGCAGCCGGGTTGAAGATATGGAACAAGCGTGTTTTACCACTCCCGCGCGACACCTGGGCTAACTTAAATTCTTCAACCCCATATCCCACACCCGCCCCCTCAGAAATTGAGCTGGCGTCTCTGACCGGTGTGACGTCAGCCTGACGGGTTAATGCATGGAACGCCAGGCTCTTCTGGCTGCTGGCGATGGCCATGGTTTGTTGGAATAAACCCAGGGCATATTCACGCGTATCGATCACCCCCGACCCAGGAATGATATCGTGGAACTGGTTAAAGAGTGTGTTCTGCCAGGCCTTTTCAAACGCTTGAGCTGGATAAGACGCTCCGTTGAGGGCAGCCAGGCTGGCATAAGCCTCAGCGCTGTTCAAGTTGGCTTCAGCCAGGCGGTTCGCGCGTTTAATCCGGCTCTGGCTGGTATAGCACCCGGTGAAAATCATGTTCAGTTCACCCGTTTTTACGGGCAAATGGTCGGACGCCTTTTCAACCTGGCTGAAATAATCCTCAAACGTACCAAACTGGATCCTTGGGAAAACCGGCCAGGTAGCCATATCCGCGATGCGCTCAATATCCCGGCGGGTTGGACCCCCACCGTGATCGCCGGCGCCATACACCTTGAGCATGGTGTCCATCCCATATTTTCGGCAAAAGGCCGGTGCGTACAGAGCCATCTCTGGCTCAATAGACCCCAAATACCAAAACGGTTCGCGGTAGACCAGAATCGAGCGGCCGGATGGGGCAGCCCAGCGGTAAAGCTGCTCATCTTCATCTCCACGGCAGTGATAATAATACTTCACCCCCGCCCCAGCCAGGATTTCAGGCACATTGGCGTGATGGCCAAACGTGTCGGGTTCAAAATCCAGGTGGAATTGGTCGGGGGTCAACCCAAACAACTGGGTTAAATAGCGCCGGGTATACAGCAGGTGGCGCGCCTGACTTTCACCGTTGGGGAGGTTCTTATCCGCTTCCACCCATGTGGAGGCTGTCACTTCCCAACGTCCTTGCTTAACCAGCTCCCGGATTTCATCCAGCATCTCAGGGGCATAAGTTTCGACAATCTGGTATACACTGGCCTGCGATTGAGAAAACTTAAAATCTGGATATTCTTTCATCAGGGCCAGCATCGTCCGAAATGTATCCAATGAAATCGACACGGTTTCATCCCAACGCCACATCCAATTCATGTCGATGTGAGCGTGCGCGGTGCAAATCATACGGTACCGCTTGGCCTCCTCGGATAAACCGGCCAGACTGTCTTCCACCTGCCTGGCGTTATCGATAGTGATGGCGCCCTCCTTTTGTGCCCGGCTATCCAGGGCCGCGATGGCCAGGTTGATCAACTCATCATAATGACTGCCCTTGGTCTTGGATAGAGCGTGTGCATAAGCAATCTGGTAAAGGATGCGGTTAGACCAGTATCCAGGATATTGTTGTTTTAACCGTTCCAGGCGGAGATCAAACATCGATTATTTCCTTTCGAGAGTAGGCATGGGGGAAAACCGGATCCAGTGAATAAGCAAGAGTCCCGGATCCACCTTCTTATTTTAATCCAAAATCAATCAATAATTTACGGAACTTTTGGTGAATTTGGACGTAATTAACGACAGGAAGTTTCTACACAGCTGTGAGAAGAAAAAGGTTCTCAAGGAGTTACTGTGGAAGGAGCCACATTTTGAGGCTTCACCAAGGCAATTCACAAAGACCCAAATCTTTGGCAGGTGCAGGAACAAGAAAATTTTAGAAGAAGGGCACCATGATCGTAGTTTACAGTGTAGTGGGCATCCTATTGATCCTGTTCGCCATCCTCACCTTCCTCGGCTTGATTGCGCAACCAGAACAGGGTTAAGCAAGTCAATGCCTGAGATCAACCCCTTTAGTCTTAACTGAAAGGCGCCTCGTAGGTCCACGGCGCCTTTCAGTTTAAAGTTATGTCTCGCACACAGCGCCCGAAGCGGGTAAAATGAGGGCATGAAACGCTATCCCGTTCCGGCCGAAACAATTCAAAGTGAGATCAGGGTAGTCAACTCGCGCTTTATCGCCTCTCTCGGGCCAGCCTTCACAGTAGAAGAGGCGCGAGGTTTTATTGAGCGGGTAAAGCGCCGTTTCCCGGACGCAAGCCACCACGTCCCGGTTTACCTGATCGGTTTTGGCGAATCAGTGACCGCCCACGCCAGCGACGCGGGCGAACCTTCCGGCACGGCCGGGCGACCCGCGTTGGCCGTGCTGCAAGGCTCGGGTTTAGGTGACGTGGTGGTGGTGGTTACACGCTATTTTGGGGGTACGAAGCTTGGTACAGGCGGGCTGGTACGCGCTTACAGCGACGCGGTCCGCGCCGTTCTGTCACAAACCCGGCGCGCTGAACGAGTACTCACGCAGACGGTGATGGTTGAGCTTCCCTACAACCTGCTGGAACGCGCCCGCCGCCTGGTAAGCGGTAACCACGGGCAGATCCTCGACGAGGACTTCACCAGCAACGTGGTGATCACCGCCCGTTTCGCCGTCGAACACTTGCCCGCGTTCAAGGATGGCCTGAACGAGTTGACCAGCGGGGCAGCTCAAGTTGAAATTATTGAAACGGGTGAAGTGCTGATGCCTTTGGAAGGTTAATCCCGGACCAATCTTGCATTGATCGCCATGGATTGACCGGGCTTGTCTATGCTTACCTCCGCGAGCGGGTCGGGCGGGCCAATGCCTGGCGTGCCTTGGCGTAATCTCCCCTCGGAATTCGCGGGGTCACGATGGTTGATAGCAGATCCGTGTAGGGGCGACCCGCCGTGGTGAGCAAGAACCCTGGTTCGCCAGGTAGG
>DAIQPZ010000195.1:0-4907 GCA_036787065.1 Anaerolineaceae bacterium | reverse complement strand
GCAATCCAGGTGCAGCGTTATAAACAGCGGCATGGTTTGTGGCGCCAGGGTCGTGAGTTCAGACACCAATATGTGCAGGGAAAGCATCATAGGATTAATTACGCCGCCGAGACCTAATGACCGCTACCCGGCGCCCAGGCGCCGTTGAAGATATCCGGAACCGGATCGCCATCCACCATCAGGTAACCTGACAGACCGCGCGCCATGCGCGAGAGAGCATGGTCCACCAGAATGTAACGTCCAGGGACTTCGAGCTTGATCTCAACCATGGTTGCGCCGCCCGGCGGGACTAAGGTGGTTTGCACGTTGGTCAGCGGGGTGGAAGTCAACGAACCCTGATCATAGACCCGGTCGAACATTTCACCGATCACGTGGAAAGACGAGGTAAAGTTAGGCCCGCCCACACCATAGAAGATGCGCACGGTTTGGCCCACACTGGCTTTGAGGCTGTGCGCCTGGCCGGTCAAACCACCCACCGCGCCGTTGAAGACGAAATATTCGGGTTTTTCATCGAGCAGTTTACCCGCATCAGCGGTTAATGCGCCCTGGGCGCCAAAAGGCTGTGCCGTATACAATTCACCCTGCATGACGTAAAATTCACGATCGACGGGAGCCAATCCATCCTCGGGCTCAACCAGGATCATCCCATACATACCGTTCGAGATGTGCTGCGCCACCATCGGAGTCGCGCAGTGATAGACGAATAACCCGGGTTTAAGCGCTTTGAAAGTGAACATCGTTTCGCCGCCCGGCTGGGTCTGGGTAGAGGCTGCTCCGCCGCCAGGGCCAGTGACGGCGTGAAAATCCACAGAATGGGTCATGCTGCTGCCGGCTGAATTTTTTAGATGTACCTCAACGGTGTCACTCACCCGGACCCGGACAAAAGGTCCCGGCACCTTACCATTGAACGTCCAGTAATTATAGGTCGTCCCATCGGCGAGTTTACCGGAAACCTCGACCGTTTCTAAATCTACACGTAATGAGGTAGGCCCGCGGCTGCCGACCGGTGCGGGGATATCGGTAGGGTCACGGACAATATCAACCGCATTGGGATCCGCCGGCCCCACAGCAGGCGCCGATGAACCGGCCATACCCGCGGACATCGGTTTTGTAGTCGATGCAGCCGCAACGGGCGCGCCTACGCCCGAACCGACGATAAACTTACCCAGCATGCCTGCCTGGCGGTGACCGGGGATATCGCAATAATACGCGTACGTGCCCTCTGCCCCGGCGGTAAATTCGAGCACGACCTGGTTTCCCTTCCCGGTGACTTTGTCCGACGTCTTATTTACCCCATCAAAGCGGATGTTGTGCATGGCGCCTTCACCACTGATGAGTGTCACCCTGACGGTATCGCCAATACCGGCTTTCAGATCGGGGTTGGTCTGGCCATCGATGTTACCGCCTTTGCCCACGAAGATCATGCCTGAACCGGAAATGGCCGATACCAGTGTATAATCTGCGGTCTTACCAGTGATTTGGCTAATAGGCTGGTTTTTCGCCTGCATTGTGTCGACTGTCGCGGCCGGGGCACAGGCGGCTAACAAAGCGCTCATCGCGAACATAAACAACAAAGATTTAATAATTTTCATAGTTTTCCCTCGGATTACTCCCTGCAAATTGATCTATACTGATCTTATATAGGGAGGCAGGAGGTGTCCTTGCGCTGGCGCAAAGAACGATACAGGGGATATGTAAAAATGGCTAACGAACGCGGTTCGGGGGTGACTTGCCTAATTATTCTAGAAATGTTATAAATAATCCATCCGCCTCGAAATTGGCGGGAGCAATGCATATACATCAAAGGCTATGATTAAAAAATTGGAGGAAAAATGACTGATCTCAAAAAACTCATAGGGGCGTTCGCGATCCTGACTATTATGTTTACGGCGACGGCGTGTAGTACGGTTTTGCCCACCCATTCATCGACTCCAACCCCGCAAATGACTGACACGCTGCCTGTACCCACCTTCACACAAGAACCAACCTGGACTCCCGTAGTCCTGTCGATCCCAACCGTGGTGCAATCCGCCACACTCAGCGGGCAGCAGACACCCACCGTGCAACCGGCAAAGACCAACCCGGTCAACACCGGCGCCGGATCGGTGGCTGCCGACAAATACCAATACCTTGCGCAGAATGTGGCCGATGGAAAGCAATTCCGCCCGGGCACCGCGATCTTGATCACCTGGACGATTAAAAACACCGGCACGACCCTATGGACCAAAACCTACACACTGAAGTTTTTTGCCGGCCCGACGGGGTCAGGCCCGGCAGTGATACTTTTTGGTAAAGAAGTCCAACCCGGCGGGTCGCTCAGCCTGAGCACCACCATCAAGACTCCCGCCGGCATCGGTGATTACGACACCTGGTATAAGCTGACCAACGATCAACTGCAAAATTTTGGTGACCTGGATTTCAAATACACGGTATCCAACCAGCCATCCAACCAGATCCAGCCCACCGCGACACCTTGATGATATCGTGCGTTTAATGTTTAGCTATCCAGCAGGTCGTCTGCCAGGCGCACCAGGCCATGCGGCTCGCGAATCACCACCCTTTCGCGGCCGATGTGGAGCAAGCCGTTGCGTTCCCATTCTTTCAACGTGCGACTGACGGTGTAAAGCGTGGTCCCGGTCATTTCGGCTATGTCCTGGCGGGAAATGGGCATGCCGATCAGAACGCCTTCATCTATTTTGACCCCGGTTTGAGCCGCCAGTTTGAGCAAGGTTCGGGCGATGCGCTGCTCCACCCGCCCGGTGACCAGGGCTTTCTCACGCTCTTGCAGCTCAGTGATATAGGTATGCATCAGTTGCATGATATTAAGCGAGATGGTGGGTTCGATCGCGGCCAATTCGCACAGGCGGTCTGTATGCCAGGCCATGGCCGTGCTGTTCGCCACCGCTTGAGCGGTAGCCGGGTAGCCGGACTCCGGGTTGAGCATGGCAATTCCACCATAAGTCTCGCCTGGTGTCAGGATGCGCAGTGTGATCTGCTGGCCGCCAGGGGTGATCTCGATCATTTTTACCCGCCCCTCCACCAGCACGTAAGCGTGGGTAGCCGGGTCGCCCTGGATAAAATAAAAGCCATCCTCTTCAACCGGGCGCAGCACGCCCGCCGCCATCACCCTATCAATCACCGGCGGGCTGGCGTCCCTGAACAGGCCCGATTGGTGGATTAAATCGCGCAGAACTTTACCCATATCTGGATTGTACTCTGAAGTGGATTAATCAGGGAGAATTAAATCGAGAACACCGTATGGAACCCCTTCAAACGCAGGGCGGCCCAATCCTCATTGATCGAGATCATGGCATTCGGCTGCAACCCAGGCGATTGGCCATAAGCAGCAATCATATCCCGGTTGATGTCTGTTTTTACCCATGAAGTGCCTTTATGATAAGCCTCCCACAAGATCCCACCCGATATGATTCTTCTCAAGGTTGATGACGGATCGGAGCCCGTGCCAGGGAAACCGTTATAGTAAAATGAGGGGGTATGAAAACTTACATCAAGTTAAGCAATGCCCCCCAGTCACAACTTCCCCACGAATTTCGGGATGAGGATGTGCGCTTCTCCGAAAACTTTGCAAAAACCTTTATTGAACAATATTCAACACCTGGTAACGTAGTCTTCGACCCATTTACCGGCTTTGGCACGACCTTGCTGGTCGCTGAAAGATTAGGGCGCATCCCGGCCGGTCTTGAATTTGATCCGCGCCGGGGTGATTACGTCCGTTTACTTTTGCGCCAGCCCGAGCATTTTTTCAACGGCGACTCACGCCGCCTGGGCGATTATGATCTGCCACCCTTTGATTTCTCGCTCACCTCACCACCCTACATGGGCAAAAACGACACAGAAGATCCCTTCACCAGTTATCGTTTGCCGGGTTCAGGTTATCGTGGTTATCTTCAGGACCTGCAACAGATTTACGTCCAAATGCGCCGTTTGATGAAACCCGGTGCGCGCGTGGTGATCGAAGCATCCAACTTGAAGGGACGAGACGGCGTAACGGCACTGGCCTGGGATATCGGTAACGCGGTCGCGCAGGTTCTCACTTTTGAAGGGGAAACCATTCTCGAATGGGAAACTAAGTATGGGTACGGGTACGACCACAGTTATGCCCTGGTGTTTTCCGCCTAGAGGAGTCAACCACCCATGATAAATGAAGCCTACCTCCCACAGCCGGATACGCACGACCTGCGTTTGCCAGCCTGGGGCCCATATACCAAAAAATATAACGGCCTGTCCCATATCCCCGATCTCTCCAAAGGCATCCGTTTCGACCTGAGCGTTTTTCATGGCTATTACCGCCGCCATGTGAATGTGCCCAATTCTCTCTAAGAGTCCGGTTATCATCCCTGGGAGGCCGCACCCGGCCTGAGCTAGTACTCTTACCGCTACGACCTGGAATGGAAAGACCAGGTCACCTGTGACGTGGCTTATTTTGCACTGGCTGATGACCCAGAGGCCCGTGGGGTGCGCATTGAACTGGTCAATAACACGGATATCCCCCAGCAGCAGGTTCTGCATGATAAGGCTTATATCAATTTCCCACCGGTGAAGCCCTACTCAGAAGAGGTCATCCTACCGGCAGAAGCGATCTTACCGAAGGGAGCCGCCTGGATCGACGTACTGGATTATGGCGACCTGCAATATGCTCATCTGCGCCCAAGCGATAACCTGGTATATCAGGGTTGTTACCGGGGCGAAATGTGCGACCTTGGTTTTGTCAACGGGACCGGTATCAACTGCGTTTTTGGCAAAGACGCAGGGGATAAAGTATTTTAACCATAGGACTTACGCAAGACACATCTGAACGGTAGGAGACATGAGTTGTTGACGCAAATAATCCTCCAAAAGGTCATGTTTGACATGGTAAATAGTTCGTTGTGTTTCAATCGCCACCT
>DAIQPZ010000007.1:0-35486 GCA_036787065.1 Anaerolineaceae bacterium | reverse complement strand
GCACCCGCAAACACCTCAAATTCGGGAACTTTCTATGCATGGCTGAGCAGTTACCCAAAATTATTATTTGGGAACCATTAAACAGTCGACCTGAATCATGATATAAGGAGGCACCTATGATGAAACTTATTATCCGCTGGGCAATCAATGTGGTCGCGCTTTACGCCGCGATTGCCATCATGAATGGGCATGGGATCACCCCCCAGAGCACCAATTGGTTATCATTTATCTGGCTGGCCCTGATTTTTGGGTTGGTCAACGCCTTGCTCCGGCCGCTGCTAACCTTTTTAACCTGTCCGCTCATTATCCTTACCCTTGGCCTGGGCACACTTTTAATCAATACCTTGCTGTTTTACCTCTCAGGCCAGATCGGCAACGCTTTTCAGGTTGGGTTCACAGTTGATAGCTTCCTGCCGGCGTTTTTAGGAGCGTTGATCCTGAGCGTGATCAGCTTTATATTGAATATCATCTTCCACGAGGAGCTGAGCGGTAGACACCCCAGGAAAATGGCCTGATCCATATCCTGCAAAATGACTATACCAAATTAAGACAGATGGGGCTGAAGCATTGCAGCTTCAGCCCCATCTGTCTTTCGCAAGAATTTATTAAGGCTTACTTACCTTTAGCCTGTACAAGGTTGCGCGCCAACTCGATGAACTCTTCCCACTCTTCAGTGAAGAAGTGAACGGTGACATTATTTAATTCGAGATGATAAGTGGTCTCACCATCTGGTTCCTCAGCCCGCCAGGCCAGGTAGCTATCGGTCTCGGCGATGGTCTGAGTCTTGGGATCGGCATTATTGCTCATATTCAAATTCTCCTGTTGCTAGAAAAATTCCATTGAGAAAAGGGCTGTTTGCATATCTCAACGGGGATTAAGGATTCCATTTCATTGAAGAAATATGTCATTATTATCTCACAGGATGCTTGCGCCTGCCAGGGAGATTGCGTTTAAGCCCGGTGAAAAAGGCGGCTCAGTTGGATCTTTTTCAACCAGCGGAAAGCGGATTTCAAGGTGTTCCACATACGTTGGTAAAATTCTGTGCGCGGTTTAACGGGTTGGGTCACATCCACGTCTTCCCAGGGATCCTGGTCAAACAATTTACGCATGGCATAATTAGAGAATAATTTTAATGTTGCCAACACCGGCGCTGCCAGCACCACGCCAACCAGGCCAATCATGTTGACCGCAACCAGGGCTGCGACCAACACGGCGGCCGGATGGACGCTTAGCGCCTGGGCGATGATGCGGGGTGAGATCATATTGTCGAAAAACTGGTCGTAGACAATGGAGATACCCACGACAATTCCAGCAAAAGCCAGTTGGGAGATGCCAAAAGGCGGTGAGCCAGCAAAAAAGGCTACCGTCCCATAAGTGGTCCAGGCGATAAGTGGACCCACGTATGGCACAAACTTTGACAACCCGGCCAACATAGCCAGCCCCAGGTAATAAGGCATGCGTTCCACCCCAAAAATCAAGGTGTAGCTGAGAATCGTCAGGACGGTTATGATCAACTGCCCGCGTAAAAACGCGTTCCAGATCCGGCTCAACTCCTGCCCCATGCGTTTAAAATCGGTCTCATAACCGGGAAGTTGAAAATTTAGCAGGCGATCCGGGGCACCGCCAGTCTCCGACACCATAAAATAGGATGTCAATAAAATAAATAATAACCAGCCGATCAACCCGGCCGCGCTCGTAGCAATTTTACCGAGGATGGTTCCAATCTGCCCAAGCAGCCCCTGGACCGTGGACATGACCTGTGTGATGATCGAGTTGATATCCAGGTGAGCCAGGTCAATCGTAAAGGGACCCATCGAATAATGGAAGGTGGACAGGTTGTTTAACAAGGTTGGCAAATACACAACCGCATTTTGCAGGAAAGCGATCAGATTCTGTGACTGTTCAAACAGGGTTAGCCCACCCCAGGTGATCAGTCCACCCAGGATAACCATGACTAACAGGTAAATTAATGTAACAGACAACCGCCAGGGTAACTTGAGGTACTCGCATGGAAGCTTGGCCAATGGGTAAAAAAGGTAAGCCAGAATAAAAGCCATCAGCAAAGGCCCCAGAATAGTTTGGAAACGGACAAGCAGAAATGCAATCACCGCAACGAAAGTCAGGGTGACGACCAGTTTAGTCGTCCAACTCCAATGGGGGGAAGGCGAAAAAATCGGCTTTTGCATGCTGAACCTTCAGATCACTTCCCAATAATTAATCATAAAGGTGATCCCCAGACAGGGGAGAGACGGGTGAAGCCGGGCGTTTGTGCCACCAATTCAAAGCAGGTGGCGGTAAAGGTATGGAAGAGTCCTCCTGAAATGGGTCCAGATTGCACAGGCGTGCGTAAATATACCGGCCAACCACCCGCAGAGAGGCAACGCTTGGAGCCGCCAGGGCCACCCCCAACACCCCCGCAAAGGAAGCGCCAATCACAATCCCAAGGATCACCACCAGGGCAGGCAAACGCACACTGCGGCCAATAATACGGGGAACCAGGTAGTTGTTGTCAAACTGGTCAAAAACCGCAGTGATAAACACCAAGACAAGGGCGAACATCCAATTAGGAATTGGCATCCAATCCGATCCACGCAACAGGGCCAGGGTTAGCGATAGAACCAGCCAGATACTATGCCCCAAGCTGGGGAAAAATTCCAGAAGACCGCCGATAAAGCCCATGAGCAACGCATAAGGCAACCCGATGAGCAATCCGACCGCGGTGAGAATCACCGTTACGATCGACGCTAACAACAGTTGCCCGCGGAAGAAAGCGCTCCAAATCGTCTTAATTTCATTGCTAATCCGGAGGTAATCTACACGATAATCGGGCGGGGGAAGATTAGCCAACCATTTACCCATGGTCTGGCTGTCTTTGACCAGGTAGATCGAACAAACAATGATAAAAACCACCCAGACCAGTGAAGTCAGAAGTTGACCGATCATATCCAACGAACGTCCAAATAATGGTGAAATCATATCCTGAAGGGAACTGGAAATATCCGTCAGAATCCGTTGGCCATCGATGATCACCCCAAAAACATCCCACCGCCTACCAATCAACGCGTTGAAACTGAAGATCAACTCTTGTAAATTAAGATTTAATCGGCGAACCTGGCGGAAGAGCATAGGTAGGACCAGAAACAGGATCGCGCAAATGATAACTAACAGGAGCAGGTAAGCAATAAAGATCGCCAGGCCGCGTTTTATACGCAAGTTTCTGTTAAGCCAGGTCACTACCCCAGACATAATATAAGCCAGGATACATGCCAGGATAACGGGTACCACTCCACCGCGGAATTTGTACAAGAAATAAATCATCGCGGCGAACAGAACAACCAGCACCGACAACTTCATTAATGGCGACCAGATCGGACGAGAACCTTTCATATTTTTATTCTAGCCGTAAAACCCAAATATTGAAATAGTGCAACTGCTCAACCTTGGGGTGAAAGTTGCCGAATTTGAGGCATAGGCACTTACCAGGTAAGCACAAACACCTCAAATTCGGGCCTTTTTCACTCTTTGAGAGTTAAATCGCCAGACGTTAGTCGACATTATCAAATATACCGCTTTATCGATATTAACACCTTAACTCATCCAGGGTGTGCCGCGCTATAATACCACCATGCGTTTGAAAGTTGTCATGGTAATCATGATTTTATTCGAATTTTCCTTTGGAACCTGGAATAGGGCAGTGAAACCTGCCTCAGCGTTGAACCCATCTTCCACCCTACCGATTGATAATCACTCGACCGCCATTATACAACAAGCCATTCCGTCTTGCACCACGCCTTGCCTGACCGTACGCATCTTTCCGGACGGTGGGCTGCATAGCGGAGATTGGATCAGCTTGCAAGTTGTAGCACCACAGGGGGTCGACCTGAGCCAGCAGCACCTGACTATCAGAATATCATCCGGCAGCCCAGATTCCAATACTGATCAACCCATCGTTGCCATTCTGGGACCTGCCGATTTCGTTCAAGACTATGCGCAGTCCTGGATCGCCAACCTGATCTGGGCCTGGGACACGCGCAACCTCAAGGCAAATCTATATACCCTGGATTTTAGTGTGACGCCCAAAGGGTTAGCCTGGAAACAATCGATTCGTCTGGCGCCACCCACGCCAGACTCACCTCATTGGGCCAGGGCGCAAAGCTTATGCTGTACCTTTGACTATATTACCGGTACAGCGGCTGAACGCGACCTGGCCGCGATCAAACGCAGCGCCGACCTGCAGGCTCTATCCGTCACCCAACTGCTCAGAACACCCTATCAGAGCAGCATTCCAATCATCCTGGTGCCAAGAGTCTTGGGGCAAGGTGGTTTTACTTCCGATAAGATTTACATTTCTTATCTCGATCGCAATTATTCCAGCGATAATTTTAGCCTGATCTTGCATCATGAAATGGTCCATTTCCTCGACGTTCAGATGGGTGGTGACCTACGCCCGGAATTCTTTGAAGAAGGCCTCGCGGTGTATCTGTCCGGCGGGCATTACACCCACGAACCTCTTTTATTTACGGCGGCAACCCTGTCTGAGCAGGGCCTTTACCGCCCGTTTCCTGGGCTGATCGACGCTTTTTACAGTGCGCAGCATGAAACCTGTTATATGGAAGCCGCAGCGTTGGTTGAATGGATGGTTAACACCTGGGGCTGGAATGCTTTTTCCAGCTTTTACCGGGATATCCATTCCGACCCCAGTGGAAGCCAGGCGCAAGCAGTCAACCAGGCGCTCGAAAAACACTTTCATCTTTCTCTGTTCCAGGTCGAAGACCGCTTTATGAACATCCTCAGCCAACAGCCATCCAACCCAGATCTCGAAAGCTTAATCCGGCTAACCGCCCACTATTTTGATACGGTCCGCCGTTACCAGCAGCTGCTCGATCCTTCCGCCTATTTTCGCCAGGTTTGGCTGCTGAATATCGATGCTATGGTCTCAAAAGGAATCGTGGCCGATTATATACGCCATCCGGAAAACACCCCCAACCTGACGATCGAGCTGCTCTTGATGAATGCCAGGCAAGAAATGAACGCAGGCAATAACGCTCGCGCGACGCAGACCATCCAGGCGGTTAATCAGGCACTGGATGCGATTTCGGGCTATCCTACCGCAGATCTCGCTTCCGCCAGCCTTGACCAGCGATTCAAACAATCACTCGTGAAAAGTCCGCTGGCTGCTTCTATGGAAAGCGCCGTAGAGGCCGTCCAAAGCTGCGGGCTTGACCCCCAATCGATCCAGCTAGGAGCCCAAAACGGCCAGGCAGCGGTCATCACTACATGGTCGCAATCAGCGACACTCAGCCTGACCTACCAACAAACCTGGTCGGCGGACTGTCCAAATACGATGAAATAACGTAACTGCTCAGACCTGTGTGAGAAGACCCGAATTTTGAGTGTTTGTGGGTGTGAAGCACCCGCAAACACTCAAAATTCGGCAACTTTCTTACCATGGCTGAACAGTTACGAAATAACAACCTTATTCAGAACCCTTCCCCGATTTACGGGCAGCCAGGGATAAAGGGCGCAATCTTGCACCACATATTGTTGGCGTCAATGAACCAGAGCCCACCCACACAAACACATATCAATATCAAGATGATTACCAATACGATAATGATCCAGACCGGGAAACCTTTCTTCTTCTTGGGAGGAACGGGTGCGGGACCCGCTGGGACCTGCCCCGAATAGGAAGGTTGTGGCGGTTGGGGTTGAGACATCATTGGGGCAGAATAAACCGGCGGAGGGGGTGTTGTGGGCTGCCCCTGGAACTGAATGGGCGGCATCGACTGCGCGGTAGGCGTGGGCTGCTCCATTGCCATTCTTGGGGAGGCAAGGGTCGCGTCTGGATCGTAACTTATCGCTTCAAAGACCAGGGTCACATTATCCCCCAGGGTGAAGGCATCTCCAGATTGCAACTGGTACGGGCCCATCAAACGCTGGCCCCCTACCATGGTGCCGTTGGTAGAACCTACATCTTCCAGGACAAATCCGGTTCCTTGCAGTACCAGGTGAGCGTGCCGGCGTGAAACACCCACATCGTTAATCACAATGTCAGTGGTCAGGTCCCGCCCAATCATCACTTCATCTTTTTCCAAAGGGAATACCTTTCCAGGGGTGGGTCCAGAGCGCATAGTTAATTGATAGGTCGTTGAAACCATAAGTCCTCCTTAGGAATATAAGCAATTCACAGCATAGTGTACAAAAATTTTATATTAAAGTCAAATGAAAACCGTCCACTAAAACCACAGTGTGGACGAAAGACAGTTAAATTATACTCAGGTATTGCCAAACAAGCGTATATTTTTGGAAGGTTCTTCAGGATTTCCCGTGGAATGGTCCGCATTTTTATAATTCACTATGGAAATTCCCATTAACCCTTTTGGATATACAATGAGCTGCTGCGGGACCGACACAAACACATACTTTTTTCTTATGTGCTGTTAACTTTCTTCCTACAGTCAGCCATTATGGTTAAAGCGAACAAAATATCCTGACAATTGAGCGGGGTGGGCTGGTTTGTTTGTGCCTGAGATATCTAAAATGACCAAGATGCCCTGCTTTTAAAGGATCTGAGTAAAATAATAGGTGATCTGGTCAGTTTTACGTTATAGCCATGTTCAGGCCGTTAGGGGAGACCTTCATCGGCGAACATCACTAAAAAAGACCAGCCCAGGAGCGAGGTAAACATGAATTTTGACCGTTATACCCAAAAAGCACAAGAAGCCATCTTTGATGCGCAACAACTGGCCCAGGATCTTAACCATCAAAGCATCGAAACTGCCCATTTGCTGATGGCGCTGGTGCGCCAGGACGAAGGTGTCGTACCGGCCATTGTCACCAAAATATCCGGCGGAGTAGCCGGACTGCGCGAGGATCTGGAAAAAGACTTAAACAATCGTCCCAAAGTTTATGGCGGAAATAGCGGGCAGGCCGCGCTCTCACGCCAGACGACCGATGTGCTCAGCGCCGCAGAGCGTTACGCGAAGGGAATGCAGGACGATTATGCCTCGACCGAGCATCTGCTGCTTGGTCTGACCGACAGCCCAGAAGGAAAGCGCCTGAGCCAGTATGGTCTGACCAAAGACGCGATATTAAAAGCCCTGGCTACCGTGCGCGGATCGCAGCGGGTTACCTCGCAAAACCCAGAAGGGACCTACCAATCTCTAGAAAAATATGGTCGCGATTTGACCGCGATGGCTCGCCAGGGCAAGATGGACCCGGTGATCGGCCGGGACGAAGAAATCCGGCGGGTGGTGCAGATCCTCTCTCGGCGCACCAAAAACAACCCGGCGCTGATTGGCGACCCTGGCGTGGGCAAAACTGCTATCGTCGAAGGGTTGGCTCAGCGCATTGTGAACGGGGATGTGCCAGAGGGATTGAAAAATAAACGTCTGATCCAACTGGATATGGGCGCATTAATCGCCGGCGCCAAATACCGCGGCGAGTTTGAAGAGCGTCTCAAAGCCGTCTTAAAAGAAATCACGACTTCATCCGGCGAGATAATCCTGTTCGTGGACGAAATGCACACAGTGGTAGGAGCGGGCGCCGCCGAAGGCGCCATGGATGCCGGCAATATGCTCAAGCCCATGCTGGCTCGCGGCGAGCTGCACCTGATCGGCGCCACCACCACCGATGAATACCGTAAATACGTCGAGAAAGACCCGGCCCTGGAACGGCGCTTCCAACCCATCATGGTGAAAGAGCCATCGGTCGAAGATACCATCAGCATCTTGCGCGGCCTCAAGCAGCGCTACGAGGTGCATCACGGCGTGCGCATCACCGACCCTGCTGTCATCGCAGCCGCGACGCTTTCGAACCGCTACATCACCGACCGTCACCTGCCAGATAAAGCCATCGACCTGATCGATGAATCTGCCGCGCGGCTGCGCACAGAGATTGATTCCAAGCCACAGGCCCTGGATGAAGTCGACCGGCAGATCATGCAGCTCGAAATCGAGCATGAGGCCCTTAAAAAGGAAAAGGATCGCTCTTCCCAAGATCGGCTGGAAAAGTTGGACAAAGAACTCGCCGACTTGCGCGAAAAGTCGACCGAACTGCACGCGCGTTGGACCACTGAAAAAGGCATCATCGGGGAACTGCGGGCGATTAAGGAACAAATCGAGCAAGCTCAGGTGGAAATGGAACAAGCTGAACGCCAGGCCGACCTGGAAAAGGCCGCCCGTTTACGCTATGGTACCCTGCGCGACCTGCAAGCCCGGCTGGAAACCACCGAAAAGCAGCTCAAGACGCTGCAAAATGAAGGCGCCTTGCTCAAAGAAGAAGTGGACGCTGAAGAAGTGGCCGGTGTGGTGGCGCGCTGGACGGGTATCCCCGTCTCACGCCTGCTTGAAGGCGAGATGCAAAAGCTTCTTCACATGGAGGACCACCTGCGCCAGCGCGTGGTGGGGCAGGACGAAGCCCTTCTGGTGGTGGCCAAGGCGGTGAGACGCGCCAGGGCTGGTCTGCAAGATCCCAACCGGCCGATCGGCTCGTTCATCTTCCTTGGACCCACCGGTGTGGGTAAAACCGAACTGGCGCGCTCATTGGCCGACTATCTATTCGATGACGAGCGCGCCATGATCCGCATCGATATGAGCGAGTACCAGGAGAAGCATACCGTCTCGCGCCTGGTAGGTGCGCCGCCTGGCTACGTGGGTTATGAAGAAGGCGGGCAACTGACCGAAGCCGTGCGCCGTCGCCCTTATAGTGTGGTTTTGTTTGACGAGATTGAAAAGGCCCACAGTGAGGTGTTTAATGTGCTGCTGCAACTGTTGGATGATGGGCGCCTGACGGATGGCCAGGGACGTACCGTCGATTTCCGCAATACGCTCGTGATCATGACCAGCAACCTGGGGAACGAGCTGTGGATCGGTGGCGACGAGAATGGCAACCAGCGCAGTGTGTCCCGCGACACACTCAACCGCATTTTACAGGGGCATTTCCGTCCTGAATTCCTCAACCGCGTGGACGAGATCGTCGTCTTCCATCCACTCAGCCGCGATGTGATTTCCGACATCGTCGGCATCCAACTGCGCCGGGTTGAAGCCCGGATAATCGAGCGTGGTTACAAACTGGAAGTCAGCGCGGCTGCCCGCCAATTCATGGCAGACGAAGGCTACGACCCAGATTATGGCGCCCGGCCGCTTAAGCGCACGATTCAACGTGAGCTGCAAGATCCGCTGGCTCTGCGCATTCTTTCTGGAGAATTTCAACAAGGCGACCTGATTTACGTGGATTATCCAGGACTAGATACCGGGCGAGATGGACCTGACAGGCTGACCTTCACCACGGTGGTCAACAGCGAAGTGGTCGAATAGTTAAATGCGTTCGAAAAGATCCCGCTCTAACCGTTCACCCGATTTAGGCTCTGGATATGCGCGCATGTAGTTATCCCCGCGGTTGAACAGGCGCGAGATAAACCCTTGCAGGCCGCTGTTCATTGCCTGTCCGCCCTGGCTGGCATGGCAGGCAGCGGCCTCTTCGCGGATCCTGGCAACCGGGTGGAAATTCACCAAGGCGTGAGTGGGGAATTCAACTTCGGTAATAGAGACCAGGTCGATATCCTTGTTTTTTCCGAATTTCGTCGGATCGCGCCCAACCAATCGGAGTATGCGCACAGCTACTTTTAAGAACCCATGCGGGAAGGTATGGAAATACAGCTTCTGCGGCGTAAAAGCCGGCAGACCATCCGGGTCGGGATAAGCCGAAGGATCTCCCGACGCATAAAACGCCTTAACTGTTGCCTGATGAATCGCGATGTGATCCGGGTGGCGGTAACCGCCAATCGGGTCGAAGGTGATCACAACCTGGGGCTTGAGCAAGCGGATATAATGGGCCACTTTAGCCGCGACCTCATCTAAAGGTTGAGCCACCAATGCCTGGGGATGTTGGTTATCTGGAGAACCGGGCATGCCTGAATCGCGGTAACTCAGGAAATACACACCCGTCAATCCCAAAGTCCCGGCGGCGCAGCGCAACTCCGATTCGCGTTTATCCCCGATGGTGGCAAAACTGCCCATCAATGCCGGGTCCATTTCGCCTACTTCACCACGGGTGGCACATACCAGATGGACGTCTACACCCCGCCTGGAATACAACGCCAGGGTACCGCCTGTCCCAAAGGTCTCATCATCCGGGTGGGCCAGCACAGTTAACAATACTGGTCTTGTTTGATTATTCAATCGAACCTGCGGTAAATTTTCCATAACTCCCTCTTACTGACCAACCAGGCTTATCGTCCGACCCTAAGTATACGCCGGTTTAATCTAATTTTCCAATTGAATGGTTCGGCTCATTGAGAATTTCCGTGGTGAAAACCCGCATTTTGGGTGTTAGCGCGCGTACGCGCGCTAACACCCAAAATGCGGACCATTCCACGGTAAATCCTGAAGAACCAATGGCACTACATCCGAGGGCGATTGCATAATGATTGCATGAGAATGCTCAATTCCCAGTTGTCGGCATTATCACCCATCCCCGGCCCCGCTCTCAGATGGCGGGGAATAAGAAAAGCGGTGAGGGGTACTGGACGAGTTTATGCTACAATTAATTCCATGCGCATCGCATTAACTCACGAACAAGCCGATTTCGACGCCTTGGGGGCGCTGCTGGCGGCTCATCTGCTGGATGAGACCCTCCTGCCAGTGCTGCCCCGGCGGATCAACCGCAACGGGCGTGCTTTCCTCACCTTATACGGGGCAGAGCTGCCCTTCGTCGATCCACGCGACCTGCCAGTCGAGCCAATTGAATCCGTCATGCTGGTCGACACGCAGTCACTGGTGACGCTTAAGGGGTTGACCTTACGCACCCAGGTTCAGGTAATCGATCACCACGCCAGCCGGCCCGGCCTGCCCGCGGAATGGTCGGTTGCCGTCGACCGGACCGGCGCGTGCACCACGTTGCTGGTCGAGAATTTGCAAGAACAAAACGGCGTTGTGCTCAGCTCCACCCAGGCAACCCTGCTCTTATTAGGGATTTATGAAGATACGGGTTCGCTCTCTTTCACCGGCACTACCCCACGCGATGCACGCGCCGCGGCTTTCTTGATGGAACAGGGCGCTAACCTGAGCCTCCTCAGCAACTTTCTTAATACACCCCTCTCAGCCCAGCAACTGCTGGTTTACGAAGCCTTGCTCAAATCGGCCCAGCCGCTTAATGTGAATGGGCAGACCCTTATCATAGCCTGCGTCGAAGCGCGAGAAACGACTGATGAAATTTCCAGCGTAGCCCACAAGCTGCGCGACACCCTCGACCCGGACGGGCTTTTCCTGTTGGTCGCCACCACCGAGGGCATCCGTTTGATCGCCCGTTCGAACACCGATCAGATCAACGTGGCTGGAATTGCCGCCGCATTTGGGGGGGGTGGGCACGAGCGAGCATCAGCCGCTTTGATCCACCCCAACGGCGAGGGCGCACTTGAGGAAAACCGGCTGAAACTGTTGGATCTACTCCCGCGCCATATCAAACCGGCCATCACGGTCGGCCAGATTATGTCCAGACGGCCGAGATTGCTCAATCCGAATACTTCAGCCCAAGAAGCCGCCCAATTGATGGCGCGTTATGGCTACGAAGGCTACCCGGTGGTCGAAGACGGCGAGGTAATCGGCTTACTAACCCGGCGTGCAGTTGACCGTGCCATCAGTCACAAGCTCAATTTTAATGCCGCCAGCCTGATGGAAGCCGGCAAAGTCAGCGTCCACCCCGACCATTCACTAGAACACCTCCAACGTGTGATGGCCGACAGCGGATGGGGCCAGGTACCGGTAGTCGATCCGGTGCATAATGAGATCGTCGGGATTGTGACCCGCACCGACCTGATTAAAACCATAGCACCCAGGCCCAGCGGGTCCAACCCGCAAAATCTGGCGCCCCGGCTGGAAACAGCCCTCCCACCCGTTCGTCTGGCGCTCTTAAAAGCTGTGGCAGCAGAAGCGCACTCCCGGCACAGCGCTATTTACATTGTAGGTGGTTTTGTGCGCGACCTGCTGCTGGAACGCCCAGGACTGGATTTTGACGTGGTGGTCGAGGGCGATGCGATTGCCCTGGCGCGAGCGCTGACCGCCAGCCTGGGCGGGCGTGTGGTCAGCCATGGGCGCTTCGGTACGGCCAAGTGGCACATCGCCGATGACCGGGCCGCGGTGGCCGGCCTTCTCGCCTGCAGCGATCTACCGGTAAAACCAGGCTCATCGAGCGCCCAGTACAACCCTGCCGACCTTCCCGACAGCCTGGACATCATCTCTGCTCGCAGCGAATATTACGAACATCCCAGCGCACTACCCACTGTTGAACGGGGCGGGATCAAGTTAGACCTGCACCGGCGGGATTTTACGATAAACACCATGGCGCTGCGCCTGGATGGTCGCCACTATGGCGAGCTGCAAGACTATTGGGGCGGGCTGGCCGATCTCAACCGCGGCCTGGTGCGCGTTTTGCATTCGCTTTCCTTCATTGACGATCCCACACGCCTGCTGCGCGCGGTGCGGTTTGAACAACGCTTCGGCTTCGCAATCGAAAACCGCACTCTCGACCTCATGAAAGAAGCACGTCCAATCCTCAAACAGGTCTCGGGCGAACGCCTGCACCATGAATTAGATCTGATCCTGGCGGAGGAGCGCGCGTCTTCCATGCTGGCGCGCCTGGAGGTCCTCGAAATCCTGCCCGCTATCCACCCCAAGCTAGCTTGGGAGCCCAACCGGGCGGTGGACCTACTTACTCCCCCAACGCTCCAGGCAGCTTCTGCCTGGCACCTGCCAGATAACCTGGCCGGGCTTACCCTCCTGCAGGCGCTGCGCTATATGGTATGGCTGGCCCCCCTACCAGAGGCAACCCTGTCCGCCATCAACCAGCGGCTCAAGCTGCACGGAGGATTGGCAAAAGCCTTAATGGACGGCAATGCTCTAATCAGAGATCTCCCAACCCTGGTGGGCGCTCCTCCCAGCCAGGTGGTCAGGCGGCTGGATCGGACTCCCCCAATCGCTATCTTCGCCGCTTATGGGTTGACCCCCGTTGAAGCCGAACGCCAGGCTTTGTTGAATTATGCGACCTCCTGGCGCTGGATCTATCCCAACACAGATGGACACATCCTCGAAAAACGCGGACTGCCTCCATCTTCAGTTTTCCGTACTATATTGGATGCCCTGCGGGACGCCTGGCTGGACGGAAAAATCCATTCATTCGAGGAAGAACAGGCGCTGCTGGCTGAGTTAATAACCCGGATGAGCCCAAAAACACCCTGATTATTGCATCATCACAAGCTTATCAAAAACATAGTCGAATGGTCATAGAAATCAATGACATTCTTCTAATCCCAAATGCGGCCAATTGCAGTAAAATATCACTCGTTTATGGAAGTAGCAACCTGGGTTTATGCAGTTAAAATACGCTTGCTGATGAAGATGGATCTTCCCGCCCTTGAATGGGAAGGGGAATACACCCATTTCCGGCGTATGTACGCCGATGCATACGAACGCGCCCACAACGGGCGGAGCATCCTTTGGGTGGCAGACCTGCCTGAAACGGGCATCATCGGCCAGCTATTTGTGCAATTAAATACCGAGTGGACTGAGCTGATGGGGGGAGAAAAACGCGGTTACATCTATGCTTTCCGTGTGCGATCAGCTTATCGCAATTCGGGCCTGGGCACGCGCATGATGGATGTGGCAGAGGCGGATCTGATCCGCCGTGGGTTTGACGTAGTCACCTTAAACGTTGCCAAGAATAATCCAAAAGCCCAACAACTGTACGAGAATCTGGGTTACAGGGTGGTTTCATCCGAACCAGGGCGCTGGTCTTATATTGATGATAAAGGTGCCTGGCAATCCGTTGAGGAACCTGCCTGGCACATGGAAAAAAGAATTCCAAAGCCATGATAAATGGTCACGGCGTCTGGGCCAGATAACCTGTCAGGATGAAATGGTCCCCATAAGCGCTGCCGTAGTGGTCAAATGAACGCTCGGCAATGCCAACCCCATCGCAGAAAGTCATCTTTTCGCTGCCGTTGTTATATGAGGTGACCAGTAAATGGCAGTTATCCAGTGTACCAGCGGGGAATTTCAAGGTGGTCGCTGCGCCCGCCGACCGGCAGCCCGGGGAGCCTGCCGCGGGTGTGACCGAGGCTGACGCGCTCTGGCGCTGGCCGGGGTCGGGGTACCAACAGGCGGTCTTGGAGTTGATCGGGAGCACAAACTCCAGGGTCAACCCATCCAGGCCATCCCATTTCAAGCCGGCCGGCAGGTCAACGTCCTGCCGGTAAATCTGGTTCCCACGCACCAGGTACCAATAAACCGCATTGAGGGGCGGGTTGATAAAGCCTGCTGAAGGGGCGCCCGACATTAGGGTCACCTCGCGCTGGATTCGCGCGGCAAACAAGGGTGGCCTGACCAGGTTATCTGTAATCGTATCCACAACCCGCCAGATGATCTTACCATCCCCGGAATAAGCCTCATCTGTGTAAACCCAACTGGTTCCAGCCTCTAATGGCATGATCGCCAACATCTGGCTGACTTGAACGGGCAGGCCAGTCGATATCGCTTCTGCTGGCGTAAATGTCGGGCCTGTGGTCGGAGAGATCAGTTGGCTGGACGAGGCCTCTGGCGTGGTTGAGGGTGTTTGCATCACAGCCAGTTGGGTTGTAGGGGCAGGTATTGCGGTGGCCTGGGATAAAACAGGCTGCGTGGCAGGTCCAGGAATTTGCGTGGAGGAAGAACGCACGCAAGCCGGCAGTGCCAGTAAAGTGATGCTCAGCAAAAATTCAAGGAAGCGCCTGGACATCTCGATATCTCAGATTATAATAAAAGGACCTTAAGCGAAGCCTTTTTTGTAACTGCTCAGACTCATGTGAAAAAGACCTGAATTCAAGGTGTGTTGCGGGTGCGAAGCACCCGCAACACACCTTGAATTCGGCAACTTTAACCTCACGGCTGAACAATTACCCTTTTTTTATCTCATAAGTGTACCAGATTGCGATTGTCTTTGACAAGATTGCAGTGACCCATTAAAATAAGGTGTTGCGATATCGAATATGGAAGGAAAGGTTTAATTCATGAAAGAATATACCACCGAGTCTATCCGTAACGTGGCTCTGGCTTCCCATAGCAGCTCTGGAAAAACCATGTTGGGCGAAGCCTTTTTGCACTTTACGGGCGTTACCACCCGCCTGGGCAAGATCGAGGATGGGACGACTGTATCCGATTTTGACGAAGAAGAACACCGCCGCGGTATTTCGCTCTACACCTCCGTCATTCCGATTGAATATCGAAACCACAAGATTAATTTTCTGGACACTCCCGGCTATACCGATTTCGTCGGTGAAGTGATTTCTGCCTTGCGCGTGGCGGACGGTGTGATTGTACTGGTAGACTCGGTCGCCGGGCTGGAAGTGGGTACCGAGATTGCCTGGCAAAATGCAGATCGGCTTAAGCTCCCACGCTTCCTGGTGATCAACAAAATGGAACGGGAGAACGCCAATTTTCAAAAAGCATTGGCCTCAGTCCAGGATTTTTCCGAGACTCGCCTGATCCTGGTACAGCTCCCCTGGGGCGAAAAACAATCCTTCCAGGGCGTGATCGACCTGCTGAGTATGAAAGCTTTCAAAGGCGACGGTAAAACCGTTGTGGATATCCCAGCGGAATACCGCGAAGCAGCCGAAACCGCGCATTTAGCGTTGATGGAAGCTGCCGCTGAAGGCGAAGACAGCCTGCTTGAAAAATACCTTGAAAATGGTGAACTGTCCGGCCCCGAAATCATCCAGGGGCTGCGCAGCTCGATCCGCCAGTGCACCGTGGTGCCCGTCTTTGCCGCTGCTGGCGCGTCTGAAATCGGCCTGGCCCCTCTGCTGGACGCAGTGGTTGACCTGATGCCTTCGCCCAAGGACGTGCTGCCCGCCGTGGCCCAGGGTAAAGATGGCACTGTAGAATTAACGCCCTCCGACAGCGGCCCCCTGGCAGCTTACGTATGGAAAACTACAGCCGATCCTTTTGTGGGCAAGCAGACTTACTTCCGGATTTATTCCGGGTTGTTGACCTCGGACAACCGCATCTGGAACCAGACCAAGGGCGCGGAAGAGCGTTTTGGCTGGCTGCAGATCCCGCGTGGCAAGGAAAATATTCCCACCAAGCTGATCCACACCGGCGACATCGGTACCGTGGCAAAACTCAGTGAGACCGCCACCTCTAACTCGCTGTGCGATAAGACCCACCCCCTGACCCTGCCTATCCCGACCTACCCAACCGCCCTTTACCAGGTAGCGATCTTGCCCAAGACACAGGCCGACTCGACCAAGATCAGCCCGACCCTCACCCGCCTGTGCGAAGAGGATCTGACCCTCTCCTGGCGTATGGAGCAGGCCACCAACCAGACCATCCTGCAAGGCATGGGTGACCAGCACATTGACGCCGCTATCCGCCGGGCAGACACCAAGTTCCAGGTTGGCTTGCATATCAACGAACCCAAAGTTCCCTACACCGAAGCCATCACCAAGAAAGCCCAGGCCATGTATCGTCACAAGAAACAGACCGGTGGTTCGGGCCAGTTCGGTGAAGTCTCGCTGCGCGTCGAACCCAACCCCGAAGGTGAATTTGAGATCGTCAATGACATTTTCGGCGGCGCCATCTCCGGCAGTTATATCCCAGCCATTGAAAAAGGCATCCGCAGCGTGATGAAAGAAGGCATCATCGCCGGTTTTCCCATTCGCGGGGTACGCGTTTCGGTATATGATGGCAAAGAGCACCCGGTCGACTCAAAGCCAATCGCTTTCGAAATTGCGGGGCGCGAGGCCTTCAAAATGGCCTTTAAAGACGCCAACCCCGTGCTGTACGAGCCTATTATGGACGTCAAAGTCATCGTGCCCGAATCCAACATGGGTGACATTCTGGGCGACCTGAATACGCGCCGCGCGCACGTGCAGGGCATGGAGACCGAGCGCGGTCATTCGACCATCTCCGCGCAAGTGCCTCTGGCTGAGATGCAGCGCTACACCACTCAACTTCGCTCGATGACCGGCGGCCGCGGTATCTTTACCATGGAAGTGGCCCGCTATGAGGTGGTTCCGACCTTCATCAAAGATGAGATCGTCGCCGCCCGCCTGAAAGAACTGGCCAACCGCAAGACCGATGAATAACATAGAAAAAGACTCCCGCCGGAAGGTGGGAGTCTTTTTCTATGTATAGAGACTAAATGAGACTGGCGGTCCAGGCAATGGACAGGTCATTCGTCTGGCGCACCTCTTCTGGCACGACCACCGCCAGGTTGAGAATGCCTGCCAGTCGCAGGTCATCGAGCGTCGCCACCTGAGATGGCCCAGACAAATCCTGTGACGGAACACTGTTGAGCAGATCAGAAACAACCCCCTCCAGGAGGGTAGCAGGGGCCGGCAGGCCGGAGCATATCTGTGCCGCAGATGCCTGGTGAGCCAGCAGCCCGGTGGCCTGAGCCAGGGTGTGTAAAGCCAGCGCCCTGGCAAAGAGGGCAAAACCAGATGCCTGGGCATTTTTTAGCCATTCATAGGCACGGCGAACGGCCTGGCGGAAAGAACCGGTTTGGGTGGTATGACCGGCGCGTACAAAAGTTAACATTGCCGCGGATGTGATCTCCACATCACCCTTCCAGCAGCCTTCCAGTTGTTGTGTGCGCGCTAACCAACGCAAGAACGCTTGAAGTGCTTCAGGAGCGGTTTCCTGCACCTGCCTGGACTCGGCTTCCTCGAATGGCATGGCGGCGGTATCGGCCTGGACAGAGCGCGACATCTTTCTCGATAAAAGGTGGCTAATCGGGGAGAGTATGGGGAATGAGGCGGACTTCGCGCTGGCAACCATACCCGGATACGCCGCGGTTGGCATAGGTGGGCGAGCACTCAGCGACTGTCGGGCGAATCCCTGCCGCTCCAGACCTTCTGGCAGCGGCTGCGCCACGGCCAGGGTCTTGCTCTTCGCCTCGGGATTAGCAATATCCTGATCGACCGCAACGAAAGCGGTAAAGGGTGTCACCAGGTGATGATCGATCGCCAGGCCGATCACTTCGGCCCGGCGCGCGGCCAATTGCGACGGGTCGAGCGCTATTTGTTCCAATAAGTCATCCACACGCAGCCTGGCCCAGACCCGCGCCAGAGCCGGGTCGGATTGGGGAGGGCCAACCAGGTCAACCGTCATGCGAACGGACTGGGTTCCCGCGAGGCCGCTCACCACCAGTTGGGCCGGCGAATTACCCTGGCGGGTGAACAGTCCACAAAGGGTCAACGGCTGTCCGGCATACAGATCGGGTAGTTGGGCCGGATAAATATCCCAGGCTTTCGCGTTTGTCCAGGCCATCGTCAAGTTTTTGACCAGAGGGAAGCTTACCCGGTCCTGGAAGCGGATCACCGCGCCTTCAATGTCCTCATTAAGCTGGAGGAATTCTGCCGTGCCGCGCCCCAAGACCGCCAGACGGTTGAGCAGGGCCCGGTTGACGGATGGGCCAATTCCAAAAGTAAACAGGCGCGTCCGGCCCAGCGTGCGCCGCACTGCTTCCAGAGCGGCCGCTTCGGCTGAAACCGCGCCATCCGTCAGAAAGAGCACATAGCGCGTCCGGGCCACATCCTCTGGCAGCGCCAAAACTACGTTCAGGGCCGCAATAATCTCTGTGCCGCCCCTCCCCTGGACCTGGGCCAGGAAACCATCCGCGCGGTCAATCTCCACCTGACTGACACTCTTTGGCTCATGATCATACCATTCCAGCACATCATCAAAGAGCAGGATCCGAAAACGGTCGTCCGGGTTCAGCGTACGCAGGCAGGCACGCAAGGCATTACGCGCCTGAGCAATGGGATCCCCAGTCATCGAGCCAGAACGGTCCAGTACAAAAATAAACTCCCGCGGTTGAGGGAGGTAATCCTCGCTCAGGCGAGGCGGTACCAGGCTGGCGAGAAAAACACTCCCAGTTTTTGATTCACTGGTCCATGCCGAGGCTGCCACCGTTTTTTGGACCAGTTCATAACGCATGACAAAATCCTTATTTGGGATGACTTCGCCGGCCAGTTGTACCTGGAAGCGGCGTTCATCCATGCGGGTGACCTGCATAGCGTGGGATGGGCTGGTGGGATCCTCCACCCGCATGCCCGCATCCAGCGCCAGGCTGATCGTAACCGGTCCAATCGCTTCACCCGGTTTGGCTAAGGGCGCCTGGGTTCTGGCAGCCTCTTCTGTCTGGCCCCGGCGATCGTATTTTGGCGTGATCCCCATCGGAAAAACAAATTCATACATACCGTCGTCAAATTTTACCGGTTCCTGATAACGCATGGTCGCCTGAATCGACTCGCCCGGAAGCACATTGGCCAGATGGATGGAGAATAAATTCGGCCGGCGTTGTTCGAACAAACCCGCCTGCTGCCCGGCCTGATTGGCCTGGTCATACGCTGCGTGCGCCTGTTCCAGCTCCTGCAGATCGCCTTTCACACGGCGCTTGCCCAGCAAAAGCTCAAAATCAACCACCGCCGCTTTCTCCGGCAGGGGAAACAGGTATTCAAGCTCAACCGGGCTGGTCATTGGATTGGCAAAACTTTGAGTCACCACCACACTTGCGAGCGGTCCGGTCACCTGGACAGTGACATTCGTTCGCTTCAAAGGTAATGCGTTGGACCCGGTTTCCTCACCAGCGAACCGCAGCTCACCGAACAGAACTTCACGAGACATAGGGCTTGGGTTCATGTTTTTCTCCGTGATTGCAAAATTAACAAAAAATAGGTTGATGATCAGGGTTTTCCGGATGGCTGTCAGCCAAAATGCGGGCAGCGGAGGCGAGCAGAAGCTGAATTTTATGTTGTTCATCCGTTGTCAAACTGGATGGGACGGCCAGGACAATTCCGCGAGGCAGCGAGTAATGGATAAATGCCTGACCGAGGATGGAAGAACCAACCGTGGGAGCCTGAGCGACCGCGGCTGCCGGTGGGGAAGGCGACTTAAGCGGTTGGCGCGCCAGCAGCGCGACCAAACCGGCGTCATCCATGTTCGCCAGACGATGGCGGATCTCGTCCAGGCGCAGACCACTCTCCCTCAAGCACGGAATGGCGCGCAAACGCAGCAGGTGGATCTGGCTATAACGCGCGGCTAGCCCTGCTCCCTGGGGCGGAGGCAAGATTCCTTGCTGGGCATAAAAGTAGATATTACGGCGGGTCACCCCGCTCAAATCGACCAGTTCCTGGATGGTAAACTCATTCTCCGTCATAGTCACTCTCCTATCTTTACACTGATATTATAACAGTGTAATATTACACTGTCAAGATACCAATTTTGGACCTTGTCCGGTTGGGACGATATCTCTTTGGTTCTCCAGGATATCCCGGTGAATCCCCGCATTTTGGGGTATGAGCGCGCATACGCGCGCTCATACCCCAAAATGCGGGGATTCACCACGGAAAATCTTGATGAGTCATCTCATTTATCCTCTCAGAGGGATAAATTTACGGGTATAATTCCAACTTGTGGATTTACATGACCTGACCGAAGCCATGCACCATTTTGTCAGTGCTAAGGGTTGGTATGCGCCGGGTAGCCCGCGCCCGCAAACCCCGCGCAACCTGGCCATATCGCTCAACCTGGAGGCCAGCGAAGTGCTAGAGCACTTTCAATGGCGCGAGGAAAGCCATGACCAGGCAGAACTGGCATCCGAACTGGCCGATGTGGCGTTGTACCTGCTGCAGCTTGCCAGCATCACCGGAATCGATCTCGAACAGGCTATCTTGCGCAAGCTGGAACGCAACTACCAACGCAGTTGGGATGTCCCAAACGAAGAAGGATCCTCCGAGTTTCCGGCAGACAGCAGCAAGCCGGAATAAGCCACATGTCCAGCGTAAATAGGATTAATCAAACGCGATGAATATTACCGTATTTGGTGGAGCGCAGCCCAAGCGCAGTGATCCAGCTTATGAAGAAGCATTCCAGTTAGGGCGCCTTTTAGGGATAGCCGGACACACAGTCTTGACCGGGGGCTATATTGGCACCATGGAAGCTGTATCACGCGGCGCGGCTGAAGCCGGTGGGCACGTGGTTGGCGTTACATGCGAAGAAATTGAAACCTGGCGGCAGCTTTCGCCCAACCCGTGGGTGCAGGAAGAATGGCATTACGACACCCTGCGCGAGCGCCTTTTCTCGTTGATTGATAACTGTGAGGTGGCAATCGCCTTGCCTGGTGGGGCAGGTACCCTGGCTGAGATCAGCCTCACCTGGAACATGCTCATCATCCAATCGCTCCCTCCTCGCCCGCTGATCCTGGTCGGTCCGGCCTGGCAGGCAGTCTTCACGGCCTTCTTCGCCAATTTGGGCGATTACGTGACCGAGCGCGACCAGACCTGGCTGACTTTCGCCCCCGACATCGCGGCGTCGGTCCAAAAGATCGCCAGCCTATCCGCCAGCAAACCAACCACAGCCTGAATTTAACCCGACACTTTATCTTTTTCAAACCAAAGGCATTATGGACGAAAAACTTCCTACCCGATCTGAAAATTATTCCGAATGGTATAACCAGGTCATCTTACGCTCCGAAATGGCCGATTATGCGCCGGTTCGTGGCTGCATGGTCGTGCGACCTTATGGATGGGCGCTGTGGGAAAACATCCAACAGTCGCTGGACCGGCGTTTTAAAGCCACTGGCCATGTTAACGCCGCTTTCCCACTACTCATCCCGATGTCCTTCCTCGAAAAGGAAAAGGAACACGTGGAAGGGTTTTCGCCCGAGCTGGCAGTCGTTACCATTGGGGGTGGTCAAACACTCGAGGAGCCCCTGGTGGTGAGGCCAACCTCAGAAACCATCATCGGCAGCATGTACGCCAAATGGGTGCGCTCCTACCGCGATCTGCCCATCCTGATCAACCAGTGGGGTAACGTGGTGCGCTGGGAAATGCGCACGCGCTTGTTCTTGCGCACGCTTGAATTTTACTGGCAGGAAGGCCACACTGCTCATGTCTCAGAAGAAGAAGCCGAAGCTGAGACGCGCCTCATTCTCGATATCTACACCCATTTCGCCGTGGATGATGCTGCTGTGCCGGTGATCCCTGGGCGAAAAAGCAATGCCGAAAAATTCGCCGGGGCTGCCCGCTCGTACACCATTGAAGCCATGATGGGCGATACCAAAGCCTTGCAGTCGGGTACCTCCCATAACCTGGGGCAGAATTTCGCCAAAGCCTTCGGAATCCAATACCTGGATGTTAAAAACGAACAGCAGTTCGCCTGGACCACCTCATGGGGGCTGTCGACCCGCTTTATCGGCGCGATTATCATGACGCATGGGGATGACAAAGGCCTGGTGATGCCGCCAAAGCTCGCGCCGATCCAGGCCGTGATCGTGCCCATCTTCAAAAATGACGCCGAGAAAGCGGAAGTGATGCCGGTAGTTGAACGCTTACGCCAGGAGTTGAAAGACTTGCGCGTGCATGTGGACAACCGCACAGAGGTGACCCCGGGCTTCAAATTCAATGATTGGGAGCTGCGCGGCGTACCCGTGCGCATCGAGGTCGGCCCAAAAGACGTCAAGAACCATACCGTTGCCCTGGCTCGCCGGGATGTCCCTGGCAAAGAAGGCAAATCGTTTGTCACCCAGGATCAGATCAGCGGGCAGGTAGCCGAGATGCTCAGCGAAATCCACGCCTCGCTGTTTGATAAGGCCCAGGCATTCCGCGACGCGCACATCCACGACCCCAAAGATTACGGGGAATTAAAGGAAGTTGTCCAGGACGGGTGGGCTTTCTCCTGGTGGTGCGGCAGCACAGAATGCGAAAACAAAATCAAAGAAGACACCAAAGCCACCACCCGTTGTATCCCCCTGGATCAACCAGGTGGAAGCGGTCGGTGTATTTACTGCGGGCAGCCCGCCGCCGATAAGGTTTATTTCGCCAAGGCCTATTAATTCAGGATGGGTAGCCATGCTTGACCTGTTCACCGCCAGCAAATTTTTGTCCTGAAAATGCCAGCTATCCAGCTCGCGCGATTAAAAATGCATGTGGCGGGCCTGGTCGACCTGTTCGACCAACCGGCGCGCTTTCGGCGTGAGCTGCACGACGTGTTTAATTATTATGCAGACCGGACCTACCGTCCCGGCCAGTCCGGTCTGCTCCCACCCCTTCTCCCAAATTACCACATCTCGATACCCGTCATTCGCCAGATCGAAACGGATCTGCTGCCTTTGGCGCTGGCCAACCCGTCCGCCGCATTAAGCCTGGCCGATGAATTGTGGGGTGATACAGTTCTGGAACCCCGCATGCTGGCTGTCTATCTTTTTAGCCAGGTACCTGCCAACCCGGCCAACCCACTGGTAGAACGCCTGGTCCGCTGGGCCAGGCCAGAGGAAGACCGCCAGGTGTTGACCGTCCTGTTAACCCAAGGGACCGGGCGCCTGCAGCACGAACAGCCCGAGGTGTGGGCCGGGTTGATCAAAAACTGGCTGGCCGCCAGCGATTCCATCATCCAATCTTTCGGGCTGCGCGCCACCCTGTCGATGATCACCGATCCAGGGTTTGAAAACTTGCCGGATATTTTCCGCCTGATTAGCCCGTTGATGCAGACGGTTCCACCCAAACTTCAAAGCGACCTGGCGGGTGTGATCGAAGCCTCAGCCAGACGATGGCCGGTCGAGACGGCATACTTCCTCCGCCAGATCCTTTCGATATCCAACGGCAGCGGCGTGCAGCGCATTACCCGGCGCTGCTTGCCTTTGTTCAACCCCGATCTGCAAGCCAGTATGCGCGGCGCCATGCAAGCCCAGGCGGCCCGCCAGGCTGAACTACGCCAGTGATTTGGAGTACCTGCTTAGCCACGATTTTGATATTCCTTATCCAAAATGACCTTCCCTTATCCGCCAGGTCCTGGTATAATTTTGTCTGATGACTGGACCAACCTACGGTGAAAATCTGTGGATTTGGAGACCTGCATCCATTTTAATTAGGAGAAAGCAGACGTCATGCCACTTAATAAAGAAATTAAGACGCAGTTAATATCTGAATATCGTCACCACGAATCCGACACCGGTTCACCGGATGTCCAGGTGGCCTTGCTGAGCAAGCGCATCACCCAGTTGACCGGGCATTTACAGATCAACAGGCACGATGAGAGTTCACGGCGAGGCCTGCTCAAACTGGTGGGTCAGCGCCGTCGCTTGTTAGCCTACATGCGACGCAACGACTACCCGCGGTACCTGGCAATAACGGAAAAGCTAAGCATCCGTAAAAAATAAGCATCAAGAGAGTAGATGGCGGATAAGCTCACCATCTACTCTCTTTTTTGAATGCAGGACAGCGGTGATCGGAACGGGGAATTGAAAGGAGTATTTCAACCAGGCATTTTTCAGACAGTTAGACATGCCATCTGGCAATATTGGGCATAGGCTGGAAGCCGGCTGCCCAGATAGTTTTTTACAGGCTGGAAATAGAGCAAGTTTTGCCTCCAACCTGTCTTCACCCTGCCGGTTGGGAATTGAAAATTGATTGGGACAGGTCTGTCGCGACCGGTGGTCCTCGCCAGTTTTCAGTCCCTGACCAGGCGGATTTAGCAACATAAAGGAAAAGGACTCAATGAAACCCGTAGTTAAACAATATACCGCCCTGATCGGTGGTAAGCCAGTCACGATTGAAACTGGCAAATTAGCCGCCCAGGCCGGCGGCGCTGTCACTATTCGCCTAGGCGATACTATCGTTTTTGCCGCCGCCACCATGGGGAACGAACCCCGTGAGGGTCAGGACTTCTTTCCGCTCACCGTTGAATACGAAGAGCGCATGTACGCCGGTGGGCGCATCCCCGGTTCCTTCTTCCGCAAAGAAGGCCGCCCTACCGAAGAAGCCATCCTGACCGCCCGCCTGACCGACCGGCCACTGCGCCCGTTGTTCAACCAGGCCATGCGCAATGAAGTCCAGGTGATCATGTTCTCGGTTTCGGCGGACGGCGAAAACCCGCTGGATGTTCTGGCCATCACCGCCGCATCGGCGGCCCTGATGATCTCTGATATCCCCTGGGGAGGACCCGTGGCCGCGGTCCGTGTGGGCCGCATCGATGGTAAACTGGTGGCCAACCCCACTTTTGCCGAGATTGAGGAATCGGACCTGGACCTGCGCATCGCGGGCACAAAAGACGCGCTGTTGATGGTCGAATGCGGCGCAAACGAGATCCCCGAAGATGTGATGGTCGAAGCCCTGGTGTTTGGCCACCAATCCCTGATCCCTTTGGTCGAGCTGCAAGAAAAAATGGCCGCCGAAATCGGTAAAGCCAAGCGTGAAGTGCCCCTATTTGAATTGGATGAGGGTCTGAAGACTCGCGTCTACAATCGCATCGCCGCCGGGATTAATGCTGCCCTCGACAAACCCCACAACAAAGCCGAGCTGAACGCAGCCATCGAAGCCCTGGAAGCCGACGTGGTAAACGCCGAAGCAGAGGTCATTCCAGACCTACCGGCCGTACCCGCCACCGCCTCCGCGGCCAAACAAGCCTTCGAAGAAGCGTACAAAACCGTTGTGCGCCAGCGCATTCTGGAACAAGGGCTGCGCCCGGATGGCCGCGCCCTGACCGAGATCCGACCCATCTGGTGTGAAATAGGCATCAGCCCGCGTGCACATGGCTCGGGCCTGTTTACTCGCGGTGAGACCCAGGTGCTCACCCTGGCCACACTGGGCATGCCCAAAGACGCCCAGGAGTTGGATTCCCTGACGCCGATCGACTCCAAACGCTATATGCATCACTATAATTTTCCGCCGTATTCCACCGGCGAAGTGAAACAACTCCGTGGCTCCTCACGCCGCGAGATCGGCCATGGCGCCCTGGCTGAGCGCGCCCTGTTACCGGTCATCCCCCCTGTGGACCAGTTCCCTTACACCCTGCGCCTGGTCTCGGAAGTGCTCTCATCCAACGGTTCTTCCTCCATGGCGTCGGTGTGCGGTTCGACCCTGGCATTAATGGACACTGGCGTCCCGATCAAGGCGCCCGTGGCAGGGGTTGCCATGGGCCTTGTCAAAGAAGGCGACCGCTATCAGATCCTGACCGACATCCAGGGCCTGGAAGATCACCTGGGTGACATGGACTTCAAGGTCGCTGGAACGGATAAAGGCATCACCGCATTACAGATGGACATCAAGATCATGGGTATCACCCCTCAGATCATGGCGGATGCGCTGGCGCGCGCCAACACGGCCCGGCGCTTTATCCTGGATCAGATCCTCGCCACCATCCCAGCCCCGCGCCCCGAACTCAAACCGCATGCTCCGCGTATCACGGTGATCAAGGTACCTGTTGATAAGATCGGCGCGATCATCGGCCCTGGCGGTAAGAACATCCGCGCGCTGCAGGAAGAGACCGGCACCCGCATCGACATCGAAGAAGACGGCTCCGTGTACATCTCGGCCACTGAAGGCCCTGGTTTCGACATTGCCCGCGAGCGCATCCAGAGCATCACCGAATCGGCCCAGATTGGCCGGATATATACCGGCAAGGTCGTGCGTACAGCCGATTTCGGCGCATTCGTCGAAATCCTGCCCAACACAGACGGCATGGTACACATCTCACAGTTGGACACCCAGCGGGTTGAAAAAGTAGAAGACGTGGTGCGGATGGGAGATGAGATTTCAGTCATGGTGATCGACATCGATCCTCAAGGCAAGATCCGCCTGTCCCGCCAGGCCGTCCTGGAAGGCTGGACGGCTGAAGAAGCCATGGACCACGACCGCAAAGGCCGTGGTGGCAGCGGGGGCGGCGGCAACCGCGGCGGAGATAACCGCAGCAGGGGCAACGACCGTGGAGCTCGAGGCCAGGGTGGCGGCGGCGGGCGCTACCAGCGCTAATTAGATTGAAATAAAACCGGAGGTGTAGGTTACTACACCTCCGGTTTTTTATTCGCGAAACTTTAAAAAGATTGAAAGTAACTGTTCAGCCATGCGTAGAAAGTTGCCAAATTTGAGGTGTTTGCGGGTGCGAAGCACTCGCAAACACCTCAAATTTGGGTCTTTTTCACAAGGGCTTAAGTAGTAACGATTTAAAGTAACTTCTCAGAGCCTCGGGAAAAAGCCCGCAATCACCGACTACTCTAATACGACGCATTTGAATGCGAGATTTCCAGGTCGTTGACGCGCATAAAAGTGGGCACGACGATCGCGCGCGGGTTGCGCGCGCCGTAGCTATGCGAGACGTTATAGGCCACACGCGTCCGTGACAGCCAGGCCACTTTATCGCCGAATAATTCCAGCAAGCTGAGCGTAAGGCGCACGTTATATGGGATGCTCACTCCGCCGTCCCGCTTAAGCAGCATGGCGCCAAAGCGTGAGCTGCCGGTAATGATGCCCTTGGACGGGTTGACAATGTTCATATAGTGCAGATAAGGGATGTAGAGCACGTCCTTATCACGAGGCTGGCTGAGCAGCCCTTCCAACGAATCCACTGCCATGTCGCCCTTGCCAACCACCAGGCTGATGTGATCGACCGTATGTCCGGTAGCTTTTTCGCCAAACTCATCCGCGTCATCCTGGTTCCAGATAAAACCCTGGAAAATCCCACGCTGGAATAGTGGGCAAGACAGACGAGGAATACTGTAAAAATCGCGCCGGTAGGGGAAAGTCTCCAGGCAGGTTGGGTCATCCGTCAGGTTGAAGCACGCGGATAACACTTTCTGGCCAACTTCCTTCTCACTCAGAAAGGCAAAGCCGCGCTTCATATTCCCACCATCAAAAGCGACATAATTCATAAAATCGATCAGATCGGCTGTAGCAGCCGGGCCGAAGACTACATCATAACTTCCAAGCGGTAACTGTTGGGATGGATCTGCCTGATAATGCGCGGCCAGCAAAGCCAGGTCGCGCTGCAGCATTCCCGCATCCAGAGCGTCTTTCTTGTGGGCGGATTGGGCCGCCCGCACTTCCCACTTGAGCCGGTTGTGCGAAAAGACGGTCACCACCTGAGCATCCGATGTCTTGAAGTATTGGGTGTGCTCTGTGCGCGTACTGATCTGGGCGATGGTGTTGGCGCCGCTGGAAAAGATCCCGGAAAACCTGACCTCGTCCGTTTCCAGACCCTTAACCGCCTGGAAAAAGTAGGCCAGCCGGTCCTCATTGTTGATCTCACCCAGGGCGGCGTCATAGCCGCTTTCATCCTCAAACGATGCTCTAAACTCAGGGATAGCGGGCTGGTAGGTCAAAGGTTGGGTGTGCTTGACCATCTCAGCGGCCGTGTCCACTCCACGCTTCATTTCATCCAACTGGTCCAGGTTGGTAATCAGCGTGCAGCTGGCGCGCCGTTTACCTGCAAAAGCGGTGATCGCCAGGCGGATAAGGGTCTCGTTGGTATTGAGTGAAATGGCCGAATTGGCAAAGCGGATCAGTGAGCTGTCTTCTTCGTGGTAGAAGAGGTCAATTTCATACCCATTTTTTATGGCATAAACGCGTAAATCGCTGAGAGTTTGTAAGATTCTCTCTTTCACGGTTATTCTCCTATTCTCACGCCATCAAAACGGCACACCGGAATCCCGTGGCCGAGCTGCATGATCTGGTTGGGCTGGCCTTTCCCGCAATTAGCCACGAAGACCAGTTGCCAGGTCGATTCATCCCCCACCGCGGAGAGAGAATTCCAGAATTTAATCGTATCGCCCTGGTAAGTGGCGTTTTTAACCACCCGGCTCACCTGGCCATTTTCAACCATCCAGCCAATTTCGGCGCCAAAATGGAACTGCTCGCGGTTAGAGCCAATCGACCAACTGCGCTCGGTGTCCAGGATGATGCCTTTTTCGGTATTACGCACGATATCGTCCAGCTTGCCATCTTGACCGGGGTCAATATTGATATTGGTCATGCGCTCGATCGGTACGCGGTAAAATGCCGTGGCCCGGTCGGCGCCGCCGCTCCCCGAGAATATCACCCGGTGAGCCCTGGCGTTGGCCTCTTCTACCATTTGCCGCCCGGTAATAGCGCCAACCAGGATACCTTTGTCGATCAGCACCACATTCTGGCAGGGAATGCCATCATCGTCATAACCAAAACTGCCAGGCGAGTTGGGCAACGTAGCATCCGCGCGCACATTGAGCCTGGGGGATCCATAGCGCAGCTTGCCGAAATCATCCAGGGTGACAAAGGAGCCCCCGGCAAATGCCAGCTCATACCCCAGAATGCGGTCCAATTCCAGAGCGTGTCCGATGGTCTCGTGCGTTTGCAGGTACATCATCCCCGGCAGCAAAATAACTGAGCGATCTTCCTTGGGACAGTCCTCCGCCACCAACAACTGGTTGAGCTCTTTGACGATCCGTTCCGCGTTCTCGGCGAAAAATGCCGCGTCAATCGATTCCCAGCCGCGGGTGCCGCCGCGCCGGTTCAAGCGGAACGAACGCTGCTGCATTTGCCCCTGGCTATCGATGCCGATCACCATCAAATTGGCAAAGACTTCGGTGATGGTCTTCTCGATCTGGCTTCCTTCTGAATCGATAAAGAGGGTTTGCTTGTGCATAAAATTGAGCTGGCTGAAGCGCTGGGACACGCCCGCCTGGCCAAGCGCCTTATCCACCCCCATCAAGAAGTTAACCTTATCGCTCAACGGCACCTCAAACGGGTTGATCCGGCTCGGGCTGGTAAAACTGGAATGGATGGCATCCTTTTCAGCCAGTCGCACCGGAAAGGTGACCCGCTCCGCGGCGGCACGGGCGTTGTCCAACGCTTTGTCGCAAAGAGCCGTCAGATTACCTAAATCGGATGACGCCGAAAAGCCCCAGGCGCCTTTATACAGGACCCGGATGCCCGCGCCGCTTTCGCGCGATGAAGTGGCATCCTTGAGATTTCCATTTAATATCGCCAGCGTGCTGGTTTCCTCAACAGGATACCATCGCGCATCGACGTATGAGGCCCCCAACTTTCTAAGACGGTTAATCTGCTGCTGCAACTGCTCTTGCATGCTTGTTTCTCCTTTGCACTTTCAGAGGCCATTTAATGGGATGAAACCCAATCACTTTTTCTACCAGTCGGCTATGTCCCCTAAAGTAACTTCTCAGCCACGAGAAGAGAATCCCCGATTTTGATGTGTTTTCGCTTACCAAGTAAGCGCCTACACCTCAAATGCGGGTCTTATGCACGTGCGCCTGAGCAGTAAGCCACTCATGTGTGATCACAACCCGATTAATATACTGCCCGCTCCATTCGCCCACCCATCTGTTTCATGCGGCCAGCCATTCGGCTTCGATCTCTTCTTTCCTACGATTAAAATAACTGAACAATTCCTCGGCGGCCGGCTCGATCAAAACGTGGATCTGCAGGCGGGTAAAGCCCGACCGGTTCTGGTGGTTTACCCTGGTAGCGGTCCCTTGCAGCCTGGTGGCCGAACGGGCGTCAGGGATCACCAGTGCTAACCCAATGCGGCTATCCCGCTGGATCTCGAACACCCCATCCACGGCAATCCTCAGGCACAGGCTGCTGTTTTCACCTGTCTGGAGATCGAGGAGTCTGCCGGCCGCCTGTTGGCTCGCGCTATCCAGGACCACACTGACTGTTTCCTTGGGTTGAATCCGCAGCTCATAATAACGCCGCCTGGAAGCAGAATTGACCACCCCAAAACGGTCCAAAACCACCATCCTTTCTTGCATTTCAAAGGCGATGGGAAAGGCTTTAAGCCATTCCGGATAATCGCCACAGTCCAGGTAGGTGTGACGTTCATGCCGGATGGCTACCAGGCAGCGAGGCTCAACCTTAAGCGCCAGAACATCCCGCCCAAGCATAATGACGACCGCGCCGCAGGTAACAGGGAGCCCTTGATAACGATTCATCAATTGAACAGGCTCTCGATTTTTGAACGCATCCCAAAACAACTTTTTAATGTCCATATTCCTCTTAAGAAGAAACCTGGGTGGGCAAATAAGGCATCAACGGACCTGGAATACCCAAATGTTCAGCCAGGGCTGCGCGCATGGCCACCCGGTCATCCCAAGGAAATTCCTGGTCGCCAAACGCCATAGACTGTTCGTGCCCCTTCCCACAGGCGATTACCACATCTCCTGTGCGCGCCTTCCGCACGGCAAAACGAATGGCTTCGCCACGGTCTGGGATGCGCCAGAAAGTCTGGCCTTCAATCCCTTGTTTACTTTCCGCTCCACCGGCCATCTCTGCCAGAATGCCATCCAACGAATCAGTCCTGGGATCCTCAGCGGTAAAGATGGTCTGATCTGCCAGGCAGGCTGCCACTTCCGCCATCATACGGCGTTTGAGCGCATCGCGCAGCCCGGCCGACCCAAACACGACGATCACCCGTCCAGGCCCCGGCGCCTGGCGAATACTCTCCCGCACCGTTTCCAATGCCACTTTCAAGGCATTGGGAGTGTGAGCAAAGTCGACGATAGCTGTAAATGCCTGACCCAGATCGATGCGTTCCATCCGCCCCGGCACACCTGGCATGATGTTGATCCCACGTTGGGCTGCCTCCGGCGGTAGACCCAATGCGACGACGGTAACGCCAATGGCGGCCAGGCAGTTGGACACGTTAAACAACCCAACCAACTGGCTTTGTACCTGGAAATTAAATCCAGGGCCCTTGACCTCAAAAAATAACCCCGATGGGGACTGGCGGATTGCACTGGCGTACAGGTCAGAGTCGACCGGTTCCTGGCTATCTTCAGCTTTGAGGTAATACGGGATCTTTTTTCCGGGGCAAATCGAGGCAAGATAATTGAATGAAGAATCATCCTGGTTGAGCACAGCGGTGCGCGGGTTACCCTGGGTTTTGGCATGTGTGCTGCTCAACCCGGTGAAAAGGCGCGCTTTAGCTGCGCGATAAGCATCAAAAGAACCATGATAATCAAGGTGTTCGTGAGTAATGTTGGTCACCACAGCCACATCGAACTCACAAGCCGTGACCCGGTGCTGTGATAAACCATGAGATGTGGCTTCGAGCACAACGTGGGTGAGACCTGCCGCCACCATGCGCGCCAGGAAACGCTGCACCTCCGGCGCTTCGGGAGTGGTCACGTGAAAACCGGTATCCAGCACCTCTTGCCCGATGGTGGCATTGACTGTCGAGATGATCCCACTGCGGCAGCCAGCCTGGAGCAGGATCTGGTAGATCAGGTTAGCCGTCGTCGTCTTACCGTCCGTACCCGTCACCCCAATCACGGTGAGCCGCCTGCCTGGGAAGCCGTAAAAAGCAGCCGACAGTAGAGCCATCGCCACGCGCGGCTCTTCCACTTTAATATAGGGGACAGAACAAATCAGGTATTCCCGGTCACCTAAGATCGCTGCCGCCCCGCGCTCAATAGCTTGCGGGATAAAGCGATGCCCGTCTGCCTGGGTCCCCTGGATCGCCACATACAGGTACCCCGGTTGGACCGTGCGCGAGTCGGGTGTGATGCCATTAATCGTCATCCCCGGCACGTGAGACGGAGTCGGAACGGCGGCACTTTCAAATAATTGAGCCAACGTCTGGTGTAAGAAACCTGTCACCTGCTTATCATAAAGCATTATGGCTGAACTTGCAATATTTTGAGTCGCAGCCGGCATGGCCTTCAGCTCCCCATTCCATTGGAGGGCGATGCAGAATTAACCCTCAACCGTTACTGCTCAGCTATGAGGGGAAAGTTGCCAAATTTGAGGTGTTTGCGGGTGCTTCGCACCCGCAAACACCTCAAATTTGGGTCTTTTTCACATAAACCTGGGCAGTTCCCCTAAACCCACAGTTTAAAATAAAGCCTGGATTGGGTTGGTGGTTATCAACAGACCCATTCCAGGTTTATGTTTTTTTTGACGGGTGGCTGAAACTATGCAACGGGTCAGTCGTTTTCTATTTGCTCGTTTTGCTTTCGTTCTCTTTCTTATGCGCAGAGCGGGTTTTCAGGAGCTTGAGACGGAAGGTTTCTTCACGCTCGCGCTCTTCAAGTGTGCTGATGATGAATGCCACCGTCTCTTCATATTCCGGGATAAAAATGTGCTGCAGAGCATTCACCCGGCGTTGGGTCTTGCGCAGCTCATTGGCCAGGCGGAAAACGCCGGTCACCAGGTGAGAAAGCTCGGGGATGCGCTTGAGGAGCTCACGGAAGGCCGCGGTCGCTTCATCCAGGGTGGCGGACGTGTCCCCCAGGCTGTAGAGCATCTCGGGCGGCTCACCGCTGGCCTCGACAATGGGAATCGAGACGCCCATAATCCCGCGGAACTTGAGCGTCACATCCACGGATTTATGCGCTGCCAGAGCGGCCCACTCCACGTGCTCGCGGCCCATCGTCAGTTGAGCTTTCGACAAGGCAATGTAAGCATCCGCCTGGAGCTCTTTCATTTTATCCTGAAGAATTTCCGAATCGTGCGCCAACCGGATCAGCTCGGTGGTTAATACTTCACGCTTCCGATCAAGAATTTCATATCCTTCACGGGCAAACGCCAGATCCTGCTTGACGCGGATCAGGTTGCTGCGTGTGGGTGGAAGATTAATGCGTGGCATGACCTTCCTCGTAATACACTTTGATCTCCTCCAGACTGACGCGGGTCAGCTCTTCGCGCGGGAGCATGGAAAGCAGACGCCAACTGATGGATAAGGTGCGGTCGATCGTCCGGTTTTCTGTTACCGATTGGTTAATGTACTCACGCTCGAAAGCCCGGCCAAATTTCAGGTACTGCTGGTCAAGCATGGTCAGCTCTTCTTCGCCGATCACGGAAGCCAGCGAGCGCACATCCTGCACGTGAGCGTAGCCAGCGTATAATTGGGCCGACACATGAGCATGGTCGGCACGGGTGCGGCCTTTGCCAATCCCGTCTTTCATCAGGCGTGACAAGCTGGGCAGCACCGAGATGGGAGGATAGATGCCTTGCTGGTTGAGCACACGCGAAAGCACGATCTGGCCTTCAGTGATGTAGCCGGTCAGGTCCGGCACGGGATGGGTGATGTCATCGTTGGGCATAGAAAGGATCGGGATTTGCGTAATCGACCCAGTGCTGGATTTAACCCGCCCGGTGCGCTCGTACATAGACGCCAGGTCACTGTAGAGATAGCCTGGGTAACCTTTACGGCTGGGAACTTCACCCCGAATGTTGGAAATCTGGCGCAGCGCTTCGCAGTAGTTGGTCATGTCGGTAAAGACGGCCAACACGTGCATATTCCGTTCAAAAGCCAGGTATTCCGCCAGTGTCAAGGCCGCGCGCGGGGTTACCAGGCGTTCCACCGGCGGGTCGTCCGCCAGGTTGAGAAACATGGCCACCCGCGTCAGGGCGCCGCTTTCCACAAACGAATTGCGGAAATAATCCGCCACATCATGTTTGACGCCCATTGCAGCGAAGACGATAGCAAACTGTTCTTGCTGAGGGCGGGTTTCTCCCGCGGGAGCGCCGAGTGTGGCCTGGCGCACAATCTGGGCCGCCAACTGGTCGTGAGGGATGCCTGCTCCGGAAAAGAGGGGCAGTTTTTGTCCCTGGACCAGGGTGTTCATACCATCAATGGCTGAAATTCCGGTTTGAATATAATCGCGCGGGTAAACTCGGGCAGTCGGATTGATCGGCGTCCCGTTGATATCGGCGTAAGTTTCTGTCAGGGGTTGTGGACCACCATCCAACGGCCGGCCCAAGCCATCGAAGACACGCCCTAACATTTCTTCCGTCACCGGGATATGCAGTGGGCCCCCCAGGAAGCGCACATTCGTCCCATCAATGGATAACCCGGTCGTACCGGCGAAAACTTCGACGACGGCAAACCCTTCGCCCACTTCAAGCACACGCCCGAGGCGTATCTTTCCTTGCGAGTCCTTCACCTCGACCACTTCATCGAAGCCGATTGACCCCGCGCCTTCGACCACCAGGATGGGGCCCTCGATGCGGCCTACGCCAATAACTTCTTGACCGCCTTGTTCCATTAACTCGCTCATTTGTAATCCGCCTCCAATTGGCTCATCTGCTCATCGATCTGCGTCTTGATGCCATCCAACTGATCAATCTGGTCGTTTGTGATCTGAGCCTTCATCCGGATCAGGGTATCGACAACGGGCAGTCTATGGATCACCGCTATGGTCGCGCCGTGTTTGACGATAGCCTGGGCCCGGTGGTGGAAGTGGAGGATCAGGTTCAACATGTGAATCTGCTTTTGGATAGTTGAATAAGCATCCACATCATCCAGGGCATTTTGTTGCAAGAAACCTTCACGCAGCAAGCGGGACGTTTCCAGCACCAGGCGCTGCTCATCCGGCAATGCATCCGGCCCTACCAGCTTGACGATCTGGGTCAGGCGGCTTTCTTCGCTCAAGAGTTCCATGGCTTCATTGCGCATGGCTAACCAGTCCATGCCGACCTGTTCCTGCCACCAACCGGCGACGTCTTCCAGGTACTCGCTGTAGCTGTCCAGCCAGTTGATCGATGGGAAATGCCGCGCCGACGCCAGGGACTTATCCAGAGCCCAGAAGCAGCGGATAAAACGCTTGGTATGCTGGGTAACCGGCTCGGAGAAATCACCTCCAGGCGGCGAAACCGCCCCAATGATACTGACAGAACCACTTTGCCCGTTTAAAGTTTCTACATAACCCGCCCGTTCATAAAATTCCGCCAGGCGGTTGGCCAG
>DAIQPZ010000194.1:1784-4939 GCA_036787065.1 Anaerolineaceae bacterium | reverse complement strand
TAATGACAGCTTTCTCGTTCATTTCGTATGTTCCACACCTGTGCGACCGCTTAAGTTCGGCATATGGGACGAGGGTGAGGACTGAAGTTACAAATAATACGTAACTACTCAGCCATGAGGTTCTTTTTCGCGCGAGCTTTAGCAGGCACAATAATACAATTAATATCGTTATACATCAATTTCAAAGGTTAGACAACCCCAATAAGATGGTTTCTGTCTCCATCTTTAGATTTAGAACACACCCGGTGATCGAAAAGTTACGGGGTTGAAGCTGTAATTTGAATCCATCCAGACACTGTCAACAGGGTACTCAATTGCGCCGCAGGTCCGATAGCGGGTGTAGAATTAACCACGGGCTCACCAACCGGTCCCCATGCCAGGCAGTTTTCAGAAGGCCAGAACCGGTCGCCCCCGTCAGTTCACCCACAGAAACGGGAAGGGTATGACCATGGATCATGTTTCTTCGCTTGAACAGCCAACTGTTCTACCGGCCATGACACCGCGCCAGCGCTTTGCACGCGTCATGGCGCACCAGGAAGCCGACCGCATCCCCCTGGACCTGGCAGGCACTTCACTGACTGGCATCGATCCCCAGGCTGCTGATCGCCTGCGTGACCTGTTGGGGTTCAAGGGCGAGCCCCCCGGTCCGTACCGGGCCTTCGACGAGCGCATTTTACTGGCGCTGGACGTCGACTTCCGCCGCGTGGGCGGCCTGATCGCCAGCGGTGAACGACTGGTCCCGGGCCGCTCCGACCGCAGCATCGATATGTGGGGCGTGACGCGTGCCTGGACGGGCCAGTATTGGGACATCATCAACCCACCCCTTAAAGGCGCCACTCTGGACGACCTGGCAGCCTACCCCTGGCCTGACCCGGCCGCCTGGATCGACCAGGCCCAACTGCTGGCTTTCCGCGAAGAAGCCCGGCGCCTGTGGGAAAAGACAGACTACGTGGTGGTGGCAGAGCATCCCGTCTATGGCGTGTTTGAGCTGGCCTGCTGGATGTGTGGCTTCGACGACTTCCTCCTGCGCGTGGCGGGTGATCCCGATTTTGTGCGCCGCCTGTTTGATATCTTGCTCAATCTGCAGAAGGCTTTTATCCGCCCCTACTACCTGGCCCTGGGTGACTTTATCCACCTGACCACCAGCGGCGACGACTTCGGTATGCAAACCGGACCCCTGATATCGCCGCGCGCCTTCCGCGGCCTGGTCAAACCTTATTTCGCCGAACGGATCGCCTTTACGCGCCAGTTCACCCGCGGTTATTACTGGCACCATAGCTGCGGATCAGTCCACGCGCTGATCCCGGATCTGCTCGACTGTGGCGTGGATATCCTCAACCCGATCCAGGCACGGGCTTATAAAATGGAACCCGAACGCCTGAAGGCTGATTACGGCGACCGGTTGGTCTTCCACGGCGGGTTCGACACCCAAAACGTACTGCCCTTCGGCAGCCAGGTTGAGATCGAAGCGGAAGTCGCGCGGGTGGTTAACGCGCTCAAGCCCAATGGTGGCTATATATTTTCGGCCGGCCATAACATCCAAAATGACGTGCCGGCCGAAAATATCCTGGCTATGTTCCAGGCAGCCAAAACGATAGGGCGGTATTCAGACTAACCGCGTCTATCCAGCAATCCCTGGTGTTTGCATTGTTCGACCTCCCTACCGCCATCGACGACATAAATCAGACCGGCTACCAGGCAAAGGCTTCAGGCGCCTCACCGGGGAGAAGTGCCCGGCCGCGATTAAGATTGAACAGCTCACTGAGCCGCGCCATCACTTCTGGGGAAATCTGCAACTCAGCGGCACGCTCCAGGCCATCCAATTGTTCAATCGTACGGATACCGACAATGGCCGAAGCGACTGCCGGGTGGGCCAGGCTCCAGGCGGTAGCGACAACGTGTTCTTTTTCGCCAATCTCCTGGCAAATCCGGGAGAATTCCAGCATCTGTTGGTTGTGCTCGCTCAATTTGATGCCATATTCGGCTTCAACGCTGTTCGTGCGGGAGCCCTCGACCGATTTCAGCTTTCCGCTGAGCAGCCCGCCGGCCAGCGGCATGTAAGCCAGGATGCCGATGCCAAACTCACGCGCCGCGGGGAAGACCTCCAACTCCGGCATACGGTTAAGCAGGTTGTACATGGTCTGCTCTGAAACCAAACCCGTAAAACCTCGCTGCCAGGCGAGCATCTGGAACTTGGCCAACCCCCAACCGGGGAAATTGCTTGTGCCCACATAAAGCACGTCGCCATCCGCCACCAAACGCTCAAAGGTGCCCCAAAATTCCTCGCCGGAGATGGTACGGTCAATGTGGTGGATCTGGTACAGGTCAATGTGATCTGTCTGGAGCCTCCTCAGCGAGTCGGCGGCGTGTTTGCGCACTTTGTAAGCTGAAATCCCCCTGGATTCGTTTGGGATGTCGGCGTCTACCATTTTGCCGTAGACCTTCGTGGCCAGGACGACCCTGTCACGGCTGCCCGGTCGCTGGCTGAACCAGTTGCCAATGATCTCCTCGGATTTGCCCTGGTTTCCGGCGCCACCGTAAACATTGGCGGTATCGAAGAAGTTGATGCCCAATTCGAGGGCGCGATCCATGATCTTAAAACATTCATCCTGCGGGGCCTTGCTGCCAAAATGCATGGTCCCAAGGCAGATTCGGCTGACTGAAAGATTAGATCGCCCAAGCCGTATGTATTTCATGCGTTCCTCCGTTAAATATTAAGATAGATTTCTGAGTAACTACTCAGCCTTGAGGTAAATGTTTCCGAATTTGAGATATTTGCGGGTGCTCCGCACCCGCAAATATCTCAAATTCGGGTCTTTTTCACAAGGGCCTGAGCAGTTAAGATTCCTTGACTGTTTTAAAATCGCCCTGCCGCGCGCAGGACGACTCATTTGTTAGTCGTGGTAAATTCGTTCGGCGCGCAGCGACCCGGTTGAGGCAATTTACGCGGCTCCCATGTGCACACTTCATACCCAGCGCTCACAATATCCAGAAGGGAACTGCTCAGCCGTGAGAAGAAAGATACCGAATTTGGAGTGTTTGCGGGTGCGAAGCACCCGCAAACACTCCAAATTCTGGTCTTATTCACGCGGGCCTGAGTAGTAACTCCAGAAGTGAAATTATACTCGCAACTTCACAAGTGTTTCAACACACGG
>DAIQPZ010000194.1:0-1684 GCA_036787065.1 Anaerolineaceae bacterium | reverse complement strand
CGACGATTGGCATGGTCATCCTCCTTTGAGACACCAGTCCAGCGCATTGCGCAAAAGGGTTTGAAAATCTGGCTGCAGCCAGACTTCCACGTTGTGGCCTGGGGTGATCACGGCCACCCGGCCTGTGCCTTCCAGGCGAGTCCAACCGCCCGGCTGAACGCCGTGTTCCGATTGGGTGGTCAGGAACACCTCCGCCAGGGGATCATCCAGGTTGACGAAGTAATGCTCGTCCTGGGCCGTAAAAGGCGCGACACCCACCGTGATAGCATGGGCGCCCCGCGGTTCGACCGTCACCGGGCACTGGGCCGGGTGACGGTCGAAAGCCCCACCCAGCAGGCGGCGCAGCTCGGGTGCGCGCGAAACGCCGGCCGTGGCCGAATGGACCGCCAACAGCCCATGACCGCTTTGGACATAATCGACAAAGGCTGCCTGCACCGCGGGGGTGATCCAGGGTGTCTGGTCAACCGCCGAAACGTTGTCCGATTTGACCAAGATCACCAGCGGGTAGTCATCTAACCGTTCAGCCGACCACTCCGCGGCGTCCTCAATCCAATCAAAGACAGTTTCGCCCGTTTCCAGCGGCGCCAGCCCGGCGTGGGGAACGCGGGCAGGATGCCAATAATCGTCACAAATAACCAGGATGCGCATGGGGTTCTCCTCATTGAATTTAGAATCTCGGCCAGGTTTGCTTCAACCAGTACCCGGTAGTAGCCCAACAGGCGCCGGGCTGGTGCGCGAGCTGTGATTGAAGGCGCGTGAGACAATAGCGACAGACACGCTCGCCTGAATGGCAATGTGTCTGGAAGGCAAGGTTTAGACAGCCGGTTGCATTGGGTTGAGTAAGCGCTAACGTGGCCATTGTAGTCCCAGGCGGGATCGAGATCAAGCGTTAAACATTAACCTTTTATTAACCTGGCAACTCTTGATTTATACGATAATTAGGAGTATAAATATAACAATATAACCGTGTTACGCCGAATCTCCTGATCGGGGAATCCTATTTTTGGGGCGAATCAGCGGTAGGGTTAAGAACCCTATCGTTGTAGAGCAAGTCTTCTGTTCGAGCCCGGCAGCTAACCTCGTAGGCGTCGAAGTACGGTCAGCGGCAAGCCAGCCATCCAATTGGCATGGCGCCGCTGCACCCTTTGAGGCAGTCTGCCGGAAAACGCATCGAACGAGATTTGCTCATTTATTTAAAGATAGGAGTAACCCAAATGTTTAACGATCGATATGAAGAAAAAAGCTATTTCGCCCAAGGGGCGTTAGAAATCAACATTCACGCCCGCGAACAGGAAAAGATCCTGGCCCGGATGTCGGCTGAGTTAAAAGCTGAAGAAAAACACCTGCCCAGGTTGAAGACCAACCGGTTCATCGCCTTCTTCAACCGCCTGTTGGCCAGCCTGAGAGCGCCAACCCGCCAACTGGCCAGCGATACTCAGAAATAAATTTCTGAACTCGCGTTTTCGAGTCCCCCTGTGATTAAACAGGGGGACTCAATTTTAACCGGGAGAACCGAATAATCAGGTGGGTGCACCCACCTGTCTCTCCTTGATCCTTCGATCGACACCTTGCCACGTACCTGGAGCGAGGGTATAATTTAAATTATCTAGCGGGCGTCGCCAAGTGGTAAGGCATCAGCCTTCCAAGCTGATATTCGCGGGTCCGAATCCCGTCGCCCGCTCTA
>DAIQPZ010000193.1:0-4946 GCA_036787065.1 Anaerolineaceae bacterium | reverse complement strand
GAATTACCCAAAGCGTACGATTTTAAAGCCACCGAACAGCGCCTGTATGCCTGGTGGGAAAAGCAGGGTTATTTCAAGCCCACTAACGATCCCTCCCAACCTGGCCATGACCCGGCGAAGAAACCCTTTGTGATTTCCATCCCCCCGCCGAACGTAACCGGTGAGCTGCACCTGGGGCACGCCATGTTCATTTCGATGGAAGACCTGATGATCCGCTACCACCGCATGAAAGGCATCCCGGCCCTGTGGGTGCCTGGCAGCGACCATGCCGGTATCGCCACCCAGCTCCAGGTGGAGAAGCTGCTGGCGCAGGAAGGCGTGCGCCGAGAATCGCTTGGGCGCGAAGAATTCGTGCGCCGCACGTGGGAATGGAAAGAAAAATACGGCGGGATCATCACCCGCCAGATCCGCCGGCTGGGCGCCTCGTGCGATTGGGAACGCGAGCGCTTCACCCTGGACGAAGGCTTATCCAGGGCAGTGCGCGAAGCGTTCGTCCGGTTGTACGAAAAAGGGCTGATCTATCGCGGCCCGCGCATGATCAACTGGTCGCCCGGGCTGCGCACGGCGGTATCTGACCTTGAAGTGGAATATTCCCAGGAGCCTGGCTTCTTGTATTATTTCAAGTACCCACTGGCGGATGGATCGGGGGATTTTATCCCCGTCGCCACCACCCGCCCGGAAACAATCCTGGGGGATACGGCCGTGGCGGTCCATCCCGAGGACCCGCGCTACCAGCGTTTTGTCGGGCGCAAGGTGATCGTGCCCATGCTTGGGCGTGAAATCCCGGTGATCGCGGACGAGTACGTGGACCGTGAATTTGGCACGGGCGCCTTAAAAATTACTCCCGGTCACGATCCGAACGATTACGCCATCGGCCAGCGCCACAACCTGCCGCTCATATCCATGCTGGACGAGGCCGCGCGGGTCAACCAGAACGGTGGTCCCTACCAGGGCATGGACCGGTACGAGGCGCGCAAGCGCCTGTGGGCTGACATGGAGACCGCCGGGCTGACGATCAAGCAGGAGCCTTACACGCTGAACGTGCCCCGCTCTCAGCGTGGGGGTGAAATTGTCGAACCGATGGTGTCTACCCAGTGGTTCGTGCGCATCCAGAGCCTGGCGGACAACGCCCTCGAGGCGGTCAAGGATGGGCGCATCACCATCGTGCCGGAGCGCTTCACCAAGGTGTATTACAACTGGCTCGAGCATATCGACGATTGGTGCATCAGCCGCCAGTTGTGGTGGGGGCACCGCATCCCGGTGTGGTACTGCGCGGACTGCGGTGAGATGACCGTCGCCCGCCAGGATCCAACCGCCTGCGTGCACTGTGGCAGTTCAAAGCTGGCTCAGGACCCGGACGTGCTGGACACCTGGTTTTCCTCCGGGCTGTGGCCTTTTTCGACCCTGGGTTGGCCGGATGAGACCCCCGACTACCGTTATTATTATCCCACCTCGGTGCTTGAAACCGGGTACGACATCATCTTTTTCTGGGTCGCGCGCATGATCATGGACGGGCTGGAATTTACCGGCAAGATTCCGTTCGAGACGGTTTACCTGCACGGGCTGATCCGCGACGAGCACGGCCAGAAGATGAGCAAGACCAAGGGCAACGTGATCGACCCGCTGCTGGTGATGGACGAACTCGGCACGGATGCGCTGCGCTTCACCTTGCTGGTCGGATCGACCCCAGGCAACGATATGAATTTGAGCATCAAGAAGGTCGAGTCCAACCGCAATTTTGCCAACAAGATCTGGAACGCAGGGCGCTTTGTGATCGGGGCTCTGGGCCAGGCGCCGGAGAAAGGTGTGGGCAAGCCCGATTGGACACTGGCCGATTCGTGGATCTGGGCGCGGCTGCAAGCACTGGTGGCGGACGTAGAGCGGTTGTTCCAGGGCTACCAGTACGGCGAGGCCGGCCGGCAGATCTACGATTTCTTCTGGAGCGAATTCGCGGATTGGTACGTCGAAGTGGCCAAGCTCCAGATGGCCCAGGGCGGCGACCGGGCTTTCTATACCGCCTCCACCCTGGTGCGCGTGCTGGATACCTGCTTGCGCCTGCTCCACCCCTTTACCCCTTATATCACCGAAGAACTGTGGGGGCACCTGCGTGGGGCGGCCCTGGCTCATTCGCCTGAATTCACACCGGCGGGTGGTTGGCCTGAGGCGCTGATCATCGCGCCGTGGCCCGAGGCCCAGCAGCCGGAGGGCTGGGAAGCGCAGAAGATCGCCGAGTTTAGCCTGGTGCAGGACGTGATCCGCGCCATCCGCAATGTGCGCACCGACAAGAAGGTGACACCCGGCAAGCGCATCCCGGCGCTGGTGGTGGGCGGCGAGATGGCGGGCCTGCTGCGCCAGCAGAGCGGTATCCTGGCGCCCCTGGCGTACATCGACCCGGCTCACTTGAGCGTGGTGGATAGGTTGGACGAGAAGCCGCAGGGGCAGGTCTCCCTGGTGGTTTCGAGCGTGGAAGTCTTCCTGCCCCTGGCCGACCTGGTGGACGTGGAAGCCGAACGAGCCCGCCTTCAAAAGGAGCTCGACGGGATCAGCGCTCAAATTACCCGCCTGGAAGGGCTGCTTGGCAGCGGCTTTGTGGATAAAGCGCCCGCGGCGGTGGTCGAAAAAGAACGCCAGCGCCTGGCGACCTTCCAGGAAACGGCGAAGAAATTGAAGGAACAGATTGAAGGATTATAAATGAATAAAAGAGGAGTCGGAAAAACCCGGCTCCTCTTTTTATAGTACAGGTCAACGTTTCTCATTCATTTGTCCTTCCCACCCAGGCGGGCTGGGCTTGATAACTACTCTCTCGAACTATCATTCTCGAGTCAAAAAGTGTAAAATAACAGTGTGAAAATCTACCTTGATTTATGCGCCATTCAAAGACCCCTTGATACTCCGAATCAAGTTCGGATTGTCCTGGAGTCAGAGGCCGTTCTTGGCATTATCTCACTTTGTGAATTAGGCCAGATTGAATTACTCTCATCAGAAGCACTGCTTTATGAGGGCGAGCAAAGTTCACTCCTCATACGCAGAGAACATACAGTTACTCCAGAGGTTTTTATTGGAAACAGGAGTACACCCATGATGGAACATAAAGGTTATGTGGCTAAGGTCGATTTCGATGACGAAGCGGGTATTTTCCACGGAGAAGTCATCAATACGCGCGATGTGATTACATTTCAAGGCGAATGCGTTAATGATCTGCGAATTGCTTTTGTGGATTCCATTGATGATTACATCGAATTTTGTGAAGCAAGGGGAGAAAAACCCGAGAAACCTTTTTCTGGAAAGTTTGTGGTGCGGGTTGCGCCCGAGCTTCACCAAAAATTTTTATCAAAGCCGCTGAATCGGGTACCAGCATCAACCAGTGGATCAACAAAGCCATTGAAAAAGAGATGGAAAGAGAACTCATCTAAACAAAAAGGGAGCCTGTTGGCTCTCTTTTTATTGTGGCTATATTCCCTGAGTTACATCTTGTTATACACAATAAAGTTGTGTATAATTCATCACAGTGAGGAAAATATGAACGATTTAGTTCGAACCCAGGTATTGCTCGAAAAGAGACAACGCGATCAATTAGGCTTTATTGCCGAAACAGAAGGAAAGTCGCTTTCAGAACTGATCAGGACATTCGTGGATGCACAACTTCGACAGCGTAGATACGAAGAAATGCAGTCTGCTGCTGAACAGCTTCGACCCGATTATTCCGATGGCAGTGAATTGACCGCGTTTGCTTCCATAGACAGTGAGGATTTCATCATTGAATAGGGGCGAAATCTGGCTGATTAATTTAGACCCAACCGCCGGAGCGGAAATAAAAAAGTCCCGTCCAGCACTTATTGTGAGCAGCGATGCAGTGGGAATCCTCCCTCTGCGAATAATCATTCCATTTACCGATTGGAAAGACCGCTACCTTCAAGCCACATGGATGGTTAAGATTTCACCCAATGCAGAAAATGGACTTTTAAAAATATCTGCCGCCGATACTTTTCAAATTCGTTCCGTATCCACATCTCGATTGATCCGAAAAATTGGAGCTATTTCTCAAGCAGAAATTAATCGCGTGGTAGAAGCCATCGGATTGGTGATCGAATTTCCATTACCAGCTTAATTGGCCATTTCAGAAGGATTTTGGCGAATTTTTTTAGCGACCTTTTATCGTTTATTTGATTGATACAGTCGATAATTTCCAATAAGCTATCCGTATGGCCTCTAATGAGCTTTTGTCTGGAGATGATTCTATGGGTGTACCGTACGTGTGGGATTACGATTTAGATCAAGCCCAATTTCTTGCCATACTGGATGGAAAAAAGATAATAGGCCGATCGGACAGCGATTGGGCTGCTATCCGTTTATTGGATTATGGGCCGATCGCATCATACAAGGGCTTTCGCGGTCTTCCGGATGGACCAGTCAAGTTTTGCAGCGGGAAGAGCGCTATGTCAGAATGAACCTGATCCAGTCGGATATCAACCTGAAAATTGAATTGATCAACGATGTCCCGTCCATGGTTGGGCAACCGTGGCTGCATCCGACCCTGGGACGGATCGACACGGCCGAAAATATCCTGGCCAATAAGATCATCGCCGTTTTGGACCGTGCGGCTCCCAGGGACCTGGCAGACATTTGGGGGTTGTGTTTTAAGATGAATTTATCTCTAAACGAGGCGATCACTGGCGCGCAAGGCAAGGCGGCTGGCGTATTTCCGGTTGATCTGGCGAGGGTATTAAGTTCTGTGACCCGCTCGAATTGGGAATTGGTGCGTTGGATCGAAGCTCCCAATCCGGATGAATTTATCAGCCAATTTTTTATGGAACGGACTACCTGACCACCGGCTATTCCGAATCGGCCAACCGCCCCTTTTTCTTCCTCGATTTGTCGACCGGGACGGCTCCTCGGGCCTCGATCAGGCTGCGATACAGATCACTGTAGCGGCGAATCGTGTTGTC
>DAIQPZ010000192.1:3820-4989 GCA_036787065.1 Anaerolineaceae bacterium | reverse complement strand
AAATTAGATGGATCACCCCGCCTATCATCCTTACCCTTCCTTCTTATCTACCTTGTAGTTGTCCTCAGGCTTTTGGACCTTCACTGATCGCCACGGTGCCAAAACGGATTTCTTCCCGATACATCCGATCGATGGCGATTTCGACCACGTCTCCTTCACTGCGACCCATCCCGCCGGCCATTTCGCGCAGCTGGCGGAAGCTTTCAAGACTGAGTCGAAAGGAATGAACAGGTTTTACGGTGGAATTCTTTCTCGGCATATTTTTAATCCTCATCGATATTGTAATACTATAGTAATACTTTTTCAAGAGGTAAATCCGGTGATTTTTCCATCTGTCGCCTTTCCAATCAAAATGGTCAAGAATTAGGTTAATTAACCTATAGGTCAGTTAACCTAAAAAACATGTTGTTTCCCCTTCCAAACCGCACCCCGTTTGGCTTAAAGAACATGGTCTTTTTAATCCTGTGAATATAAGTAATTTGATTTTTCATTACCCACTTGCAGTGCTATGAAGGCACTGTACTGATCGTTCTCTTCTATCCCGGTCACAACCAACCGTAGACTATTCCTTTGATCGATAGTGCGGTCACCTGCGAATTGCTTTCATGCATATTCGCAAGGGGTCGCTATTTATTTGATAATCATCCGTCAAAAGTTGGAGGTCAAATTGCCAGAATTATCAATCTCACGAAAAACGATTGGGATGGTTATCCTGCTCGCCCTGATCATCCTGTTGGGCTTATTTGCCTATAAGGCTTTCACCGAAGGACAAATCGCATCAGCGCCAACACCTTCGGTAGACGACACTCAGGCTTCTGCTGCGGCGATTGCCGGCATGGTTTGGAGAACCGGACTGCACTTTACCAACCGAAAGAAAAAAGCTGCTCCGGACGGCGGTCCGTGCAGCTTTTCTCCGAGGCAACGTAATCGTGGCTGTGCAACCGACTGATACGTTTATGCCCCTGGTTCAACCAAAATACTGTAACTGCGGGGAGGGCGGGATTCGAACCCGCGGCTGAGTTATTCCCCAGCACTCACTTAGCAGGCGAGCCCAATCGGCCACTCTGGCACCTCCCCAAATTGCGCTTTAGATTTTACCATATCCAGGCACAGCCTGCAAACAATTCGCCAGTGGATCTTTGGTATTTGCCGTGGTAAATACCCACATT
>DAIQPZ010000192.1:0-3720 GCA_036787065.1 Anaerolineaceae bacterium | reverse complement strand
CACATTCCACGGAAATTCCCAGAGAGCCTCGCCTGTTATGATCTCCACCAAATCCAATCTGGCTATAAAACAAAAACCCGCCAGTCAAAACTGTTCGCTTTGGCCTGGCCGGGTGTTTTTTCACACAGCGGGTTAATTTGAGCGGAGGGAGAGGGATTCGAACCCCCGGTGGCGTGAACCACACCTGTTTTCAAGACAGGCGCCTTAGGCCGCTCGGCCATCCCTCCTGAGCATGGCGATTCTATCACGAAACCAGACCCGTCACAAGGAATGATTTGACGGGACTGCCTTATGGCTGTTTATAGGGGATGGTTCTATTCTGGGAGGGATTTATGCCGCTTGGATGGATACTCGTCGATGAGGACAACATCGATAACCTGGAGCTGGTCCGTTTTTTATTAGAAAAGGCCGGCCACCAGGTTTACTGCGCGTATGACGGGCTTCAGGGCCTGGACATGGCCCGCCAGCTTCATCCCGACCTCGTCCTGCTCGATTTAACCCTTCCGGCCATCGATGGATGGCACGTCGTGAAAACATTGAAAGCCGACCCGGCGACCCAGGCGATTAAGGTAGTGGCGCTGACCGCGCATGCCTTACCTGGCGACCGTCGCAAAACGATTGGCTCGGGCTGTCATGGGTATCTTTCAAAACCGCTCGATATCGCCAATTTTATCAGCGATATCGAGCAGTATCTCCCGGCTTAAACTGGCTCTTCAGGGTTTCTCATGGGGGCTTCACCACAGAAGTTCCCAATGATCCGTTAAACTTATTCTGCTTTGATCGTGTTAACCGATTTAAGCCATTGATCTTCCGTCAGATTGGGGGAAACCAACTGGAGGGACCCATCCTTATTAACATTCAGGATCACGTCGCCATTGACCTTGTCTTTGGTCAGGATCTGGCTGCCGTTCGCGCCGATGAAGGTGATCTGTTTGTAATCCTTAATCCCCGCGACTGTGAGGATAGACGCTACCGATATCCCATCAAAATTTTTGGTTCCCACGGTTATACTTTTGGTGGGTATATTGGCCAGGGCGGCGGGAGAAAGAGGGGTGCTCTTCCCATCGGTCGAGACCATGGTTAAAGGGGCCGCGACTGCGGCTGGATAAGCCGATCCATTCGGCTGAGATTGCGACGTGTTGGCGGCGGGATAAGCGCCAGGGGCTGCCGTCGCGGTGGCTTTGCCCCCATTTTGTACATTGGGTATATTGACCGTGCTGCTCGTCGGTGTTGTGCCGCTGCAGGCAGTGAAAAGACCGATCATTAACAAAAACACAGCAGTATAAGGTGTGGCTTTCTTAATCATAGTTTCTCCTTGAAATTTTGATAGGATAGCAACCGGCCGTCCTGGCGTCTGGCTCAATTCTATCAACTTTTGGGCCGTTGTGTATAATCCAAAAAGTATCTGTTCAGGCCTGGGTCTTTCACCTCGTGGCTGAGCAGTTTGACAGGGTCGAAGGGTGTTACTTTACAAGGTTGGTGGTCGCCATGCACTAAGCGGGTCGATAAAACCGCACGCCGTCACCATAATCTTGCGCCAGCAGGTTGGCCGGTTTGCGCAGCAGCCATGCGGCTACCATCATATCACCTACTGACCCGGAAAAATTTATTGAAACCAGGAAAAGCAGGGCAGGGAGCAGGTTATCCGCGATGATGAAAACCGCTGCAATGCCAGCCAGGGTCATCAGCACAACCGGTGCAAGCGCCACGACCAGGTATAAATGGCGGGGAATATACCAATCTGGTGCAGCCGCGAAGGCGTAATAACCGCGAAAGCCAAACTGCGCCCGGCTGCCGGTGAAGATCCAGAAAAATAACCCGTGGATGGCTTCGTGAATCACCAACATGACCACGGTGATCCCGATAATCCAGGCCAACAGCCCGACCAGGCTGCCCAGACTGTGGGTGGAAAAGGTGAACACCTGCGACGTTGTGGTGGGCCGGATGGCCGCCGTTAGCCAAATCAATAACCAGGCCGAAACCAGAAATAGCGCCAGGCCGACGACGTTCAGTACCAATAGTGCCCGCCGGTCTTTGGATAGGTCAATCGTGCCTGCCAGGACATAGTTCGCTGGCAAAGTCTGCGTGGGCAGAATCTTCCCCATCCGCTAATGGCCTTCCCCGATTTTTAAAAGGGTCGGGGTCGAAGAAGGCAGCAGGTGGGTTGGCCAGGCGGTAAGGGTAACGGTAATGGGTTGTGGCAGTGGGGTTGAGCGCGAAAGCCCATTCGGGGTAACGTTTACGCCAGAGTGTGGGCTGGGGAACGGTGTTTGGCGTGTGGGCGGGGGGGTAGCTGTAATAAGGAGCGTGGAGGTACTCTGGATCACAGGAGTAGCGCCCAAAATGGGTGTGGCCAGGGCCGGGTTGGAAAACAGGTCCCATCCCAGCCAGAGTGTCACCCCTACCAGGCCGAGGATTCCCAGGCTCGCAATCGCGATCAAGAAAAGCCACCAATAGTGGAGTACCCAGCGAGCAAACTTTTTTAAAGGATTGGCTGACCCTTCTTCTGGGACTGAAAACAAAACCAGGGTGATGTTGTCGTGTCCACCATGCTGGTTGGCCAGGTTTATCAGGCTGTCTGGAACCGCATCCAAGGGCTGGCTCAACAGCACGGACTGAATTTCTGGATTGCTGACCAGGTCGGTCAGGCCATCGCTGCACAGCAGCAATTTATCGCCGGGCAGTAAGAGGGCTCCCTGGTTGGCCAGCGCCTGCTCGTCGGTGTCGGTAGGGTTCAGCCGCAGTCGAAAATCACATTCGGGTGGGGTCGGGGATCCCAGGTAGCGCCGGATGACGTGCGCATTCGGATGCCCGGGTACCTGTTGGCGGTTGATCAGGCCCACTTCCAGGGCTTCTTGGATCCAGGTGTGATCCGTGGTGATCTGCTGGAGAGCGCCACCACGCAGAAGGTAGATGCGTGAGTCCCCCACGGATGTGATAAAAAGGCGGTTGCCAATGACCCAGGCGCAGGCACAGGTGGAGCCCATGCCCTGCCGACCATCTTCGCTTTTCGCGCGGTCGAAGATTTGCTGGCTGGCGGAAGAGATGGCATCTTTAAGCACATCCAACGGTTGAGACGCATTACTTTCGGCAATTTTATGGCTGATGGCGTCAACCGCCATTTCAGCAGCCACTTCTCCAGCCCGGTGACCGCCAATACCATCGCATAAAACAGCGAATAAAGATGGAGTGGGAATGCTGCGACTTAACCTGAAAGCAGAGATGGCATACCGGTCTTCGTTATTCTTTCCGGTCATCCCTGGATGGCTTTTGGCAGCGACCAGCAGGTGGGCGTGTTCAGAACGGATCATTGGTTTTCATTATAAGATTTAATAGTCGGTTTGCGCAAGTGGATTGCTTGGCCCAACTCAAACCGGAATGGAACTTTTCCAATATGGATTAAATCGCCATGCTCAAGATTGGCGCCTTCAACTGAGATTGGCGCGTAGTTTACCCAGGTGCCGGCGGTTGAGCCATGGTCAAACAGCAGGTAGTGATTGTCTTCGGTGTGTTTTAGCCTTGCGTGCAGCGGTTCTACACAGGGCGCATCAAGCACTAGGGTGGCCTGGGTTGGATCGCGCCCAAACGTCATCTCTCGCCCGGTCATTGGGATTGGGCTGGCTGCCAGGGGCTGGTTATCGTCATTCAACCGCACCAGGCGAGCCTGGGGTAGCTGTTCGGATGGCGAACGTTTGGGCCACGACAGGCGTTCTGTCCAAC
>DAIQPZ010000191.1:0-5007 GCA_036787065.1 Anaerolineaceae bacterium | reverse complement strand
GCACACGCAATCACCTCAAATTCGGCAACTTTCTTCGCACGGTTGAGCAGTTACAAAGAACCTGGCTTATGGTTCATTTGGACCTACCGTGCCTGAATTATAGTTTAGGACGTAGGCGAAAGCAATATTTACTCCGCATCGCTTGCTTTTTAGTCAGTTTGTTTTAGAATAAGGCCTGTACAAGTGGGTGTGATTTCAAACACTCTTCATCAAAGCTGGTTGCCGGAGGGGTCCTTTGTCCTGGCAGCCCGAACCAACCCATCAGGAACCCTCCATGAAATTTGATCTGAAGTATTTATACCTTGCCATCTTTTCATCTGGAATGACCGCTCTTGCAGTCGAAATGTCGGCCTCACGCCTGCTCGGGAATGTGTTTGGCACCAGCAACCTGGTTTGGGCATGTATCATCGGTTTGATCCTGATTTACCTGACCTTAGGGTATTCTTTAGGTGGGTGGTGGGCTGACCACTCGCCGTCTCCCAAGACCTTTTACCGCATCCTGATCTGGGCCGCCTTTACCGTTGGATTGATCCCTGTCGCTTCCCGGCCCGTCTTGCGGATCTCAGCCAGCGCTTTCGACCAGCTCGAAATGGCCGTCCTGTTCGGCTCATTTACAGCCGTGTTGATTCTCTTTATTATCCCGGTAACGCTGTTAGGGACCATCTCCCCCTTTGCCATTCGCCTGGCTATCCGCGACCCGCGTCACACCGGTGTCATCGCCGGCCGGCTCTCAGCGATTTCGACCCTGGGCTCATTTGTGGGCACTTTTATACCCGTACTGGTGCTGATCCCTACCATTGGCACCTACCGGACATTTCTAGCCTTCAGCGCATTTTTATACCTGGTGGCGATGATCGGGCTTGGGCGATGCGCGGGTTGGCGCAGTCTGCTGCCATACCTGGTGATGCCCATTATCCTGGCGGTGCTTGCCTGGTTTGCCCTGCAAGGGCCGGATAAAAACCCGACGGGGCTGGTTTACGAGACCGAATCTGCCTACAATTATATCCAGGTGCTAAAACAGGGCGATTATACCCTGCTGCGCATAAATGACGGGCAAGGAGTCCATTCGGTGTATAACCCAAACCAGCTCAATTATTATGGTCCCTGGGAACAGGTTCTGGTAGCGCCTTTTTTCAACCCGGCGCCATACGACCCGTCCCAGGTTAAGCGCATGGCCATCGTCGGCCTGGCTGCCGGTACGACGGCCCGCCAGGCGACGGCCGTCTTTGGGCCCATCCCCATCGACGGGTTCGAGATCGATCCGGTGATTATCGATATCGGCAGGCGTTATTTTGGCATGACTGAACCCAACCTGAAGGCAATTCCGCAAGACGGTCGCTGGGGCCTGGCGCACAGCCCATACCGCTACCAGATTATAAGCATCGATGCTTACCGCCCCCCTTATATCCCATATCATTTAACCACACAAGAATTTTTTAGCATTGCCCGAGCGCATTTGACGGAAGATGGCGTGCTGGCAATCAATATTGGGCGCAGCCCGAGCGACCGGCGCCTGATCGATGCGCTTGGCACAACCATCGGCAGCGTTTTTCCATCCATATACGTGATGGATATCCCTGACACCTTCAATTCTATCTTGTTCGCGACGGTCCAACCAACCCGCGCAGATGATTTGACGGCCAATCTGGCGGCCCTCTCGAATCGAAAAGATATCAATCCCTTACTGATCGACACCATGCGGGTCACCCTGGTCAATCTGAAACCCGCCCCCGCCAAAACTCAGGTTTTTACGGACGACAAAGCCCCGATCGAATGGTTGACCAATAATTTAGTCCTGAATTATCTGTTTTCTGGAGACGCGAGTAAACTTCAATGAATCCACCTTCTGTCTTTGCCCGCCAATTGATCAGTTGGTTTATTACCCTTATCATTCCTTTCTTGCTGATCATGTCGGCTGTCCGCATCCTGCTCAGCCCACCTTTCCTGGAATTTGAATACCGCACGCCCAATTTTCCACCCGACACGTATGGCTTTACCCTGTCGGACCGGCTGGAGTGGGCCACGTATGCCATCGATTATCTGGTCAACAACGCCGGGATTAATTACCTGGGCGATCTGCATTTTGCCGATGGAAAGCCCTTGTACAACGAACGCGAATTAAGTCACATGGCCGATGTAAAAAACCTGGTCCAGGGGATGTTAAAAGTGTGGATCATTGGCCTCGCCATCCTGCTGTTACTGGGGATATGGGCCTGGCGCAGTTTCTGGCTGGTAGATTTCCGCGCTGGCCTCAGGCGGGGCGGCTGGGCGACCATTGGCCTGATCGTGGTGGTATTAATTGCCGTGGTGATTAATTTCAACACCCTCTTTACGGATTTTCACCTCCTCTTTTTCACCGGCAGCAGTTGGATCTTCCTGTATACGGATACCCTGATCCGCCTATTTCCCATCCGTTTTTGGCAAGACTGCTTTATCGCTATGGGCATCCTGTCCATGGCTGGCGGGTTAATCCTGGGCCTTGGTCTTAAAAAGTAAGCCCACCATGACTGATGATATCACCCCATTCCGACAGCAATACCTTGATATTAAACGCCAGTATCCTGATTCGATCCTGTTTTTTCGCATGGGTGATTTTTATGAGACATTCGACGAGGACGCAGAGATCACTGCGCGCGAGCTGGACATCGTATTAACATCGCGCAACGTGGCCAAAGGCACCCGCATCCCCATGGCAGGGATCCCCTACCACGCGGTTGAAAATTATCTTGGGCGGTTAATTGACCGCGGTTACCATGTGGCGATATGCGAACAGGTGGGCGACCAACCCTCCAAAGGACTGTTTTCACGCCAGGTGGTGCGGGTTGTGACACCCGGGACGGTTTTTGAACCCGGGTTGTTAAACAGTAACACCAATAATTACCTGGTGGCGATCACCATTCAAGATAACCATTCCGGAATCGCTTATGTGGATATTACCACCGGCGAGTTCGCCGTGACCGAGCTGGCAGGCGAGGACGCTTATTCGGCGGTCAGGGCTGAACTGGTACGTTTAAACCCGGCTGAAATCCTGTGGCCGGACAACATCAAGCTACCTGAGGCAGTCTCCGGGCATGTAACCCCCTGGCCTGCCTGGCACTTTGAGGCGGGAAGATGCCAGGAAGTCCTTTTAGCCCTGTTCCGCACTGCCACGTTGGATGGGTTCGGCTTGCGCGGGCAGATGCTGGCCGTACGGGCCGCGGGGGCCATTGTACAGTATTTAAAAGAAACTCAACCGGATGCCCTGAAATTACTGGTGGGCTTAAGCACCTACCAGACCTCTGAATTCATGGCCCTCGACGCGGCTACCCGGCGCAACCTGGAATTAACCGAGACCCTGCGCAATGGGGAAGTTCAGGGTTCGTTGTTAGGCGTGCTGGACCACACCATCACGCCGATGGGCCGGCGCACCATGCGCCAATGGGTAAGTAAGCCCTTATTGGATATCGATGAAATCAACCGCCGCCTGTCGGGGGTTGGGAACCTGGTGACCAACGGCATGCTGCGCGCGGAAATCCGCGCTCAATTTCGTCCTCTGGCCGACCTGGAGCGCCTGACCAATCGCATCCTCTCGGGCCACGCCCTACCCCGCGATCTGGTCGCGCTGCGGGGCACGCTGCGCTGCATGCCCGGGATCCTGGCATTGTTCGCAACCCCGGTTGAGGCCTTGCAAGGCACCACCCACTGGATTGATGCGTGTCCGGATGTGTTATCGCTCCTCGACACCGCCATCACGGATGAACCCCCCGCCACCTTGCAAAATACAGGCGTCATCCGCGACGGCTATTCAGCAGAGCTGGATGGCGTTATTCAAGCCTCGCAGCACGCCAGGACCTGGATCACTAACCTGGAAGGCGTAGAACGCGAACGGACCGGGCTAAAAACCCTCAAGGTGGGCTACAACAAGGTCTTTGGGTATTATATCGAGATATCCCAATCTAACGCCGCCAACGCACCCGCCGAGTACATCCGTAAGCAAACTCTGGTCAACGCTGAACGTTTTATAACCCCCGAAATGAAAGAATACGAGACGCTGGTTCTCAATGCGGAAGATCGCATCCGTGATATTGAAGATCGCCTGTTCAAGGAAGTCTGCGCCCAGATCGGAGCGAGTTGTAAAACCCTGCTGATTACGGCGCGAGCCCTGGGTGAGCTAGACACCCTGGCCTCCCTGGCAGAAGCCGCCGCATTGGGTGGCTACATGCGCCCGCTCGTCACTCAAGATCAAACACTGGATATTCGGGATGGACGCCACCCGGTGGTGGAACTCTCGTTAAAGGGCGAACGCTATGTTCCAAACGACACCGCCTTCGATTCAGGCGAGATCGTGCGCATTATCACCGGGCCGAACATGAGCGGCAAAAGCACCTTTTTACGCCAGGTGGCCTTAATCGTGTTGATGGCCCAAATGGGAAGTTTTGTGCCCGCCAGCGGTGCAACCATCGGCCTGGTAGACCGGATCTTTACCCGCATCGGCGCTCAAGATGAGATTCATGCTGGTCAATCGACTTTTATGGTCGAGATGATCGAGACGGCCAACATTCTCCACCACGCCACGGGCCGTAGTTTGCTGGTATTGGATGAAATTGGCCGGGGGACCAGTACGTATGATGGCGTGTCGATAGCCTGGGCTGTGGTGGAATACATTCACAATCACCCCAGGCTGCGCGCACACACCTTGTTTGCCACGCATTATCACGAGTTAACCCAATTATCCAGCCTGCTTCCTGGGGTTCACAATTACAATGTGGCGGTGAGCGAGTCCGATGGTAAAGTGGTTTTTCTGCATAAAATTGTCCCGGGTGGGGCAGACCGCTCGTACGGCATCCACGTGGCCCAATTGGCCGGCGTCCCCCAACCCGTCATCCAACGCGCCGGCGAAATCCTGCACCAGCTCGAGGCATCTTCGGGACAAGCCGTTCACATCGACGCCAACGCCCCCCTCCAGCTTGGTCTTTTCCCCGAAACCAACCCGCTGCTGGACGAAATTAAGGCGTTGGATATCAACGC
>DAIQPZ010000058.1:0-14589 GCA_036787065.1 Anaerolineaceae bacterium | reverse complement strand
GGGGAGAGGTCGTCCTTACAAACCTTAGCAAAATTTTAACATAAAATGAATGGATAATCGAGGTGTTTTGGTCTATTTATCGTTTATAATTAGTTTTTCACAACTTCTTAGCCAAGAAAAGATAAAGCCCACGGCTGACCGTGGTTCTTACATATACTGGATAACCGAGTAAAACATTAGATTATGAACATAGAAGAGCTCGTAAAAATAATTGATGGTAAGGTCATGACGCCAGGTGTATCTCTGGACAGGGAAATCAAAGGTGGGTGCGGCGCAGATTTAATGAGCGACGTCCTCGCCTCCATCCAGCCTGACGCGGTCCTCCTGACCGGTTTGTGCAATCCCCAGGTTGTCCGCACCGCCATGATGGCCGATGTCTCGGCGATTGTCATCGTCCGCGGGAAGACCCCTCCCCCCGCGACGATTAAACTGGCCATCGATGAAAATATACCCATCATCCAGACCCCTTATGGTATGTTTGAGTTATGCGGCCGCCTTTTCAATCACGGTCTCCCCAGCCTTGAAAAAACCATCCCGGATGGCCTGTGCGAATGTGAATAGGAGAACTCCCTCAACCAGGCAGGTCCACCGGTATCCCACCCTCCCCTTAAAAATCAGGTCAAAGCATGCCTCAAAATCCACCTCAACAAGCGCGTATCATCACCGATAAAGTCGCTGAAGGAATCACTCGGGTTGAAGAGCTGGCTTATGAGTTAAAGATTGAAGAGGTGATGACGCGCGAAATCAAGGCGCTAACCCCTGAGATGCAAATGATCGACGTGTTAGACCTGTTTCGCCAGGAGCGTATCTCTGGCGCCCCCGTGGTGGTCGACGGCCAGTTGATCGGCGTAGTCAGCATTGAAGACCTGATTCGCTTAATGCGTCATGGGAACCTGGAAGACGAAGTGCGCGAATCCATGACCACCAAGGTGATCACAGTTAGGCCAACCGACTCGGTGGTGGATGCCTTAAAAATATTTGTCAATGTTAATGTCGGCCGCCTGCCCGTGCTGGATGTGGATGGTAAACTGGTGGGGATCATCACCAAGGGCGATATCACCCGCGGCCTGCTTGGAGCGCTGCAGCGGGATTACCAGGCCGAAGAGCTGATCCGCTACCGCGCCAGTCACCTGTTTGAAGACATCGTCTCGGACCGCACCACCCTGGTGCTGCGTTATAAGATCAAACCCCACGATTTCAACAACGGCGGCACAGCCTCAAGCCACATCAAACGTGCGCTGCTGCGCCTGGGCGCCAGCCCGCAGATCGCGCGGCGCTGCGGGATCGCCAGCTACGAATCCGAGATGAATTTAATCATCCACGCCACCCATGGCGGTACCATCCGCGTGGATATCGAGCCCCACCAAATTTCTATGGAAGCCTATGACGACGGCCCCGGCATTAAAGACATTCACTGTGCCATGCAGCCGGGTTATTCCACTGCCCCTGAAGAAATTCGCGAACAGGGCTTTGGCGCCGGGATGGGTTTGACCAACATCCAGCGCTATGTGGATGAAATGAAACTGGAATCGTCCGTCGAACGCGGGACCAACCTGCGCATGAAAATTTACCTGACGGACACGGATGTCTTTGGCGAACCCAACAAAACCTGAAAAACCGGAGCAGAACGAAGAAATGACCCTACAAGAAATCATTGAAACACTGGACCTGAAAGTCTTAACCGCTCCTCAGAATTTCTCCAGCGTGCACGTCTCGCAAGGTTATACCTCGGATTTATTGAGCTGTGTGATGGCTGGCGCCCAACACGGTGGGCTGTGGGTCACGCTGCAAGCCCACATCAACATCGTCGCTGTGGCAGCCTTGTTGGAGCTGGCGGCAGTCATTATCACCGAAAATGCGACCCCCGATGCCAACACCCTGGCCAAAGCCAACCAGGAAGGTGTCGTCCTGCTCTCGACCGATAAACCGACCTTTTATGTCGTCGGTAAGCTGTGGGAAAAGGGCATTGGTGATCAATAGCCCGGCCCAACCCAATCTGGAGCTGGCAATCGATTGAACACTTTTCGGGCTGATCTGCACGTGCACACGGTGTTATCACCCTGTGCCGAGGTCGAGATGATCCCGCCGTTGATTGTTTCTGAGGCGATTGGCCTCGGGATCAACCTGATCGCGATCACCGACCACAACGCCAGCGCCAATGTGCAAGCGGTGCAAAAAGCCGCCAAGGGCACTTCGCTGGTGGTCATCCCCGGCATGGAGCTGCAGACACGCGAAGAAGTACACGTGCTGTGCCTGTTTGACCATTTAGAACAGCTCGAAAGCCTGCAAAAACTGGTGGACGCTGCCCTCCCTCACCTGGAAAACAACGCGGAATTCTTTGGCGAACAATTCGTGGTAGATGAAACCGGCGAATTTATCCGCCGCGAAACCCGGCTTCTAATCACCTCAACCTCGTTTACCTTGCGCGAGGCATGGGAAAAAGTTTCCGCACTCGGCGGGCTGTTGATCCCTGCCCACATCGACCGCAAAGCCTTTGGGTTGATGGCCAACCTGGGGCTGGTCCCCACCGATATCCCCATCGAGGCCCTCGAGCTTTCACGCCACACCCGCCCGGAACTGGCCTGCCAGATATATCCGCAACTCAGCGGGATTCCACTGATCCAGAATGGGGACGTCCACCGCCTGGATGAATACCTGGGCGTCACCTCCTTCGAGCTCGACCATCCTTCCATTTCAGAAATTCGTTTGGCGCTGCACGCGCAAGCTGGACGGCGTTTCAAGGTTGATCCAAACCGATAATGGTTGTTTAGTGTTATGAAATTAGCACCTCCTTCTAGTTAACTGACAGTTTTAAAATATCGGATCACGAATAAAATTCATCTTTTTTTAAGAATTCGTGACGTTCGTTGTTTCATGCCGTTCGTAATTAATCTGTCCGCTGGCTAGAACCCCCATTATTCTCATGGTCTTTTAGACCTGTTGACAACCGGCGTGTAGATAAGTGACATTTGGTAATTGACCGATTCCCAATGTGGATTTATAACTTGTGGTTAAATTCACAATATGGGTTAATTGGACTAAGATTAGCCTAATTCTTTAGCGGAGTTTCCATGATAGATGTTACAGAAAAAATACCAGAAAAGGTAATCCTGGCGGACCCGAGATTGCGCCAGATGATCGACCCCATCTTGGAACAAAACAAAGATCTGCCGGGCGCGACCATGGTTGTGCTCAACGAAATCCAAAGGACGGTCGGTTTTGTGTCCACGCCAATCCAGGAATACGTTGCAAACCGGTTGGGCGTTCCGGTAAGTGTGGTCCACGGGGTGGTATCGTTTTATTCGTTTTTTACCACCAAACCCCGTGGAAAGCACACGGTTAAGTTTTGTCTGGGCACCGCCTGCTATGTGGGTGGAACGCCTCAATTGATCGAGAAGGCGAAACAGATTATCGGGATTGAGCCTGGTCAGACCACCCCGGATGGCAATATCACCCTTGAGCTGTGCCGCTGTGTAGGGGCGTGCAGCCAGGCGCCGGTGATTGTCATCGACGAAGAGATCCATGGGCGCGTGCGGCCAAACAAGTTCCCGCAGATCGTTCGCCCCATCCTGGAAACCAAAAAGGAATAAGAGGCCACCATGCGGGAACTGGCGCTGCACATCCTGGATATCGCGGAAAACAGCATCGAATCTGACGCCGGTTGTGTTGAAATTACGGTCGTTGAGAACTCGCTGGACGACCGCCTGACCATCACCATTCAAGATAACGGCAAGGGCATGGATGCCGCCGCTGTGGCGCGGGTGACCGATCCGTTTGTGACCCACCGTTCCACCCGCAAAGTGGGGTTGGGCATCCCCCTGCTCAAGTTCGCCGCAGAATTGGCCAACGGCTCGTTGAGCATCCATTCCGAGCTGGGCAAAGGCACCACCCTGACGGTCGATTTCCAGCGCAGCCACATTGACCGCATGCCCCTGGGTGACCTGGCAAGCACCTTCATGACCCTGGTCGTCTCTAATTCGGAGACCCACTGGATGTTTCATTACCAGGTGGACGGCGCCAGGTTTGATTTTGATAATGAACCGATCAAAGCCGAGTTGGGCGACGTTTCAATTTGTGAGCCCGCCGTTTTGGCTTATATCAGAGATAGTCTATACACAGGGGTGTCGCAGGCACAGTCGGCTATCCCCGGATAAAATCTTTTCGAAGATCCGAAAATGTTTGCAGGAGAGAAAAAATGGCAACAATAAAATCACTTGATGATCTAAAAAAAATTCGCGAAGAAGCCCTTGCCAAACGTAAGGTGAAATCCAAGGAAGGAAACGTCCAGGTCATTGTCGGCATGGGGACGTGCGGGATCGCCGCCGGCGCCCGTGAAACCATGAAAGCCATCCTGGATGTGATTGAAAGTCAATCCCTTAGCGGCATCATTGTCAGCCAAACCGGCTGCGTGGGTCAGTGCGAGAAAGAACCCATCGTCCAGGTCATCGTCGGCGACCAGCCCAAGGTGACTTACGGCAAAGTGGGCAGCGAAGTAGCCCGTCAAATCATCAAGGAACATATCCTGGGTGGCAAAGTGGTCGAGAACCACGTCATCCCTGTGTAATTTTTTTACAAAATGTAACTATCCAGGCTCATGTGGAAAAGCCCCGAATTTGAGGTAATTGCGGGTGCTTCGCACCCGCAATTACCTCAAATTCGGCAACTTTTACCATAAGTCTGAGTAGTCATCATCAAACAATCTTATTGTTAATAGGACATCGACCATGAAGTATTTCCGAACTCATGTTTTAGTATGTGTGGATCCCCAATGTTTAAAAAAAGGGGCCCACGAAATTATTGACTCGTTACAAGATGAGCTGGTGGCGCAGGGATTGATCGACGAAGTTCAGGTGCTTGAGACTTCGCGCATTGGCGGCTGTGACAACGGACCTGAGATGATGGTTTATCCGGAAGGCGTGCATTACACCGGCCTGACCACCGACGACATCCCATTCATCGTTGAAGAGCACTTCCTCAAAGGGAGGGTCGCGCAAAAATTCGTCACCCCGGTTAAGGTCTTTTTAGATGAAGAATTGGGCGCGCCGAAATCAAAAGAGATCCGCGTCGTGCTGCGCAACTGCGGCAAGATCGACCCTGATAACATCGAAGATTACATCGCCGAAGATGGCTATATGGCCCTGGGCAAGGTTCTCACCGAATCCACGCCGGAAGGTGTGATCGATACCGTCGCCCGTTCCGGGCTGCGCGGTCGCGGTGGCGCGGGTTTCCCGGCGGCCAAAAAATGGGCCCTGGCGCGCGCCGTCAACGACTATCCCAAATACCTCACCTGCAACGCGGATGAGGGCGACCCGGGCGCGTTTATGAACCGGCGCGTATTGGAAGGCGATCCCCATTCAGTACTCGAAGGCATGATCATCGTGGCTTACGCCATGGGCGCCAGCCATGGTTATATTTACTGCCGCGCCGAATACCCCCTGGCGGTGAAGACCATGAACATCGCTATCCAGCAGGCGCGCCAGATGGGCTTTCTCGGCCACCACATCCTGGGCAGCGACTTCTCCTTTGATTGCGAGCTGCGCATGGGCGCCGGCGCGTTCGTGTGCGGTGAAGAAACCGCGCTGATCGCTTCGATTGAAGGCCGGCGCGGCGAGCCGCGCCCACGCCCACCTTTCCCGGCGGTCAAGGGCCTGTGGGGCAAACCCACCAATAACAACAACGTCGAGACGTTTGCCAACATCCCCCAGATCATCCTCAATGGCCCTGAATGGTTCGCCAGTATGGGCACCGAAAAAAGCAAAGGTACCAAGACCTTCGCCCTGGCCGGCGATGTGAAACACACCGGGCTGATTGAAGTCCCCCTGGGCATCACCCTGCGCGAGCTGGTATACGATGTGGGCGGCGGCATCAAAGACGATAAAGGCTTCAAAGTAGCCCAAATCGGCGGTCCCATGGGCGGCTGTATGACCACCCAGTACCTCGACCTCAAAGTGGATTACGAATCCCTTGCCGCGGCCGGTGGCATGATGGGCTCCGGCGGTCTCGTGATTATGGATGACGAAACCTGCATGGTCGACATTGCGCGCTACTTCATGGATTTCATCCAGGATGAAAGCTGCGGTAAATGCACACCCTGCCGCGTGGGTACTCGTCGCCTGCTGGACATCCTCAACCGCATTTGCGAAGGTACGGGTCATGATGGCGACATCGAAACCCTCGAATACCTGTGCAAAGAAATTCGCACCACCAGCTTGTGCGGTTTGGGCCAGGGCGCCCCGAACCCGGTGGAAAGTACCTTGAAGTATTTCCGCGATGAATATGAGGCTCACATTTATGAAAAGCGCTGCCCGGCCAAAGTTTGCAAGGCACTTATCCGCTTTGAAATTGAAGCGGAACCCTGCACCGGCTGCACGGTATGCGCCAGGAACTGCCCCGTCAATGCGATCACTGGAGAAAGGCGAAAACTTCACGTCATCGATCCCGATATTTGCGTGCGCTGTGGCATTTGCATGCAGGTGTGCAACTTCAACGCGATTGTGATCAAATAAATCATAGGGTCAAATGACCCCATAGACCATTCATTTTAAAGAAGGCGAAATTTCAGGTAAGGAGGAGGAGCATGACTGTCGGTAAACTAGATGGCCAGGCAGTTTTAGAGGCTGTGCAAAACGCTATCATTGCCCATGGCGCCGCCAAGGAAGAGCTTATTCCCATTTTGAGCGATGTCAACCGCTCGCTGGGATATATTCCTCGCGAAGCCATGGATGAAATCAGTCGTCAACTGCGGGTGCCGAAGAGCCAGCTTTTTTCAGTGGCAAGCTTCTATCAGATGCTTTCTACCCGCCCACTGGGTAAACATGTGATCCACTTTTGTGAAAGCGCTCCCTGTCATGTCGCTGGCGGTCGCCAGGTCTTGCAGGCCCTTCAGCAAGCGGTTAACCTGAAACCTGGTGAAACCAGCCAGGATGGACAATGGTCACTCCTGACCACCAGTTGCCTGGGGGTGTGTGGTGTGGGCCCTGTGATGACCGTGGATGAGGATATTTATGGCAACATCACACCCGGTCAAATCAAAGAAATTCTGGCCCGTTACCAGTAAAGGAGCTTCCTTATGAAAACTGTCCGTTCAATGGTTTTGGTCTCCAGTGATGCTGAAAGTATGGTGCGAGGCGCACAGGAAGTTTTCCGGCGCCTCCAGCAGGAGCTTAAAACCTTCAACCTTGAAGACGAGATCTCATTAACCATGGTGGGAGATATGGGCCGCCACGATGCCGTTCCCATGGTGATCGTGTATCCGGAAGCCGTGATTTATGGGCCTGTCACCCCTGAAGACGTCCATTTTCTGGTCGAAGAGCACCTTTATAAAGGCCGCGTCGCCGACAGTTTGCGCGCCCCGGCGCACGAGCTGACCGGACACATCGCCTGGTTATCGGCCCGTAAAGGCACTCTGCCCGCCGAGCAGCGCATCGTGCTGGAACGCGCTGGCGTGATCGATCCATCTTCGATCGAAGATTACATTATCCACGATGGTTACCAGGCGCTTGGACGGGCGTTGAACGAGATGACCCCCGCCCAGGTGATGGCTGAGTTAGAAAAATCCGGGCTAAAAGGTCGAGGAGGCGCAGGCTTTCCGACAGGATTAAAATGGAAATTCGTTGCCCGAGACAAGGGCACACCGAAATATGTGATCTGCAACGCGGACGAAAGCGAGCCAGGCACCTTTAAAGACCGCCTGATCCTCGAAGGCGATCCGCACAGCATTATCGAAGCCCTCACCATCGCCGGTTACGCGGTGGGCGCGCAAGAAGCCTACATTTATGTGCGCGGCGAATATGCGCTGGCGCAAGAACGGCTCAAGCTGGCCATCTTGCAAGCTAAGGAGATGGGCTTTCTGGGTAAAAATGTTTTTGGAACAGAATTTAATTTTGAAATCCACATCCATTCTGGCGCTGGCGCTTACATCTGTGGGGAAGAGACCGCGCTGATCGAGTCGATCGAGGGCAAGCGCGGTGAGCCCCGTTCTCGCCCGCCTTACCCTACCTCGAACGGTCTGTGGGGCAAACCTACCCTGGTGAACAATGTCGAAACCCTGGCTAACGTACCCCCCATCTTGCGCAACGGTCCCGAATGGTACCGGCAGTTCGGTACCCCCGGCAGCCCCGGGACGAAAGTTTACACCATCCTGGGCAATGTCAATGTCACCGGGCTGATCGAAGTCCCAATGGGCATTACCCTGCGCGAGGTGATCACGATCTACGCCAAGGGCATGAAACATGGCGCCGGGCTCAAACTGGCTCAGACAGGCGGTTCGAGTGGATCGATCATCCCTGGCGTTTTGCAAGATACACCGATGGATTTTGACTCGTTCAACCGGACCGGTGTCGCCATGGGCTCAGGCGCCCTGTTGATCTGCGACGATAACACCTGCGTCGTCGACCTGGCCCGTGTCTTGCTCAACTTCTTCCGCAACGAAAGCTGCGGGAAATGCAGCCCTTGCCGGATTGGCAACCAGCGCGCCTACGAAATTCTTACCAACATTTCAGCGGGCGTCGCTCCGATGTCGGATCTGGATGTGCTGACGAATTTGTCTGAAAATTTATACCAGTTATCCAACTGCGGTCTTGGCCAGACGGCTGGCTCGCCTATACGGGACGTTTTGCGCTACTTCCGCGCGGAAGTTGAAGCACACATCCTTTTAAAAGTCTGCCCGGTCGGGGTCTGCTCGATGAGCGGCAAAAAAGTACAGGTCTGAACCAACTTATCTTGTCAGAGAAGGGTCAAAAATGGTTCTTTGGGGATTTCAGTGGTGAATTCCATTCCACGGGAAATCCCGAAAAATTACAAAAATATCCCATGAAAATTTATGGAGAAGGTTTATAAATGGTCAACATTACAATAGATGGCAAAACTGTTGAGGTACCCGAGGGAACGACTGTTCTTCGCGCCGCAGAAATGGCTGGAATCACCATTCCGACCTTATGCGATCATAAAGAACTGCTTCCGTATGGTGGGTGCCGCTTGTGTGTTGTCGAGGTCGAGGGCGCGCGCACTTTACAACCCTCCTGCACACTCCCCGCCAGTAACCACATGGTGGTGCATACTGACACCGAGAAAGTGGTTAATGCGCGCAAGTTCGTGCTGACCCTGCTTTTCAGTGAGCGCAATCATTTCTGTATGTTCTGCCAGGTGAGCGGTGGCGACTGCGAGCTGCAAAATGCCGCCTACCATGAGGGGATGACCCACTGGCCCCTGCAGCCCAACTGGCAGGGTTTTCCCGTGGATGCGTCACACCCTTACATCATCATGGAAAACAACCGCTGCATCCTCTGCCGGCGCTGCGTGCGTGCCTGCGGTGAGCTGGTGGGTAACTTCACCCTTGGTTTCGAAGAGCGCGGCGCCAAAAGCAACCTGGTGGCCGATTATGGTGTGCCGTTAGGTGAAAGCACCTGCATTTCTTGCGGCGCCTGCGTCCAGATCTGCCCGACCGGAGCGATTATTGACCGGCAGAGCGCTTACCACGGACGCGACACCCAGGTCGAGCACACCGATTCGATTTGCACTGGCTGCAGCGTTGGCTGCGGGATTGAAGTGCTTACACGCGACAACCACCTGGTACGCATCGATGGCGATTGGGATGCCAAAGTGAACGGCGGCGTGCTGTGCAAAACCGGGCGCTTTATCCAACTGGATGAGAAACGCGAACGGATCATGACCCCCATGGTGCGCAAAGATGGCGCACTTAAAGCCGCTACCTGGAACGAGGCTGTGGCTGTGATCGCCGAGCATTTGAAACCCCTGGCTGGCAAGGCCGGCGGTGGTGTGGCCGCCGCCGCTTCCAGCCGGTTATCCGCGGAAGCCCTGCATCTCTTCAAGCAAATTTTTGCTGACGGGTTGCACAGCGATAGGGTGAGCAGCCTCGAGGCCGGGCAGGCCACAATTACGGCCGCCAACCTGGCCAAAGAACATGGCAAGCCTTATGAAGGCAGCCTGGATGCCCTAAAGTCCGCGGATTGCGTGCTGACCGTCGGCTTAGACCTCACCAAAGAGCACGAGGTCGCCGGTTTCTTTATCAAGCGCAGCTTACCGAATGGCGTTAAGCTGGTGGTCGCCAACGCCAAACCCACCGGGTTGGATAACTTGGCCGACGGATTGTTGGTGTATGGCAAAGCCAATCCGCGGGACGTGCTCCAGGGTCTGCTGGCAGGCGTCGCCCAATTAGGCCTGTCCAAAACAGCCATCAAACCCGCCCTGGCCTTAGACACTGCCGCAGCCAGGACCGGGATTGCCGCGGACAGCTACCTGGCAGCGGCCAAGATCCTGGCCTCCGCCGCTTACCCCGCCATCATTTTCGGCAGAGACCTTGAAAAACCGGCGGTAGCCGCCCTGATCGACCTGGCCCAAGTGACCGGCGCTATAGATGAGGCGCATTCTGCCCTGATCAGCGTCAAAGGTCAGGCCAATTCCATCGCGGCCGCCCAATACCAGCTCAACCAACCCTTCAAGGCCAACGGGCGCCAGGCGGTCTTCATTGCCCTTGGGGATGATGACCCGGGTCAGAAATTGATCCAGGCCTTCGAAAAGGCGCCATTCCTGGCGGTCCAGGCCACTTACGTCTCCCAGCTCACCGCAAAAGCCGACGTCATTCTACCCGTGGCCAACTGGGCTGAAGAAGATGGACATTTTGTGAATATGGAAGGCCGCATCCAACAGGCGCTCAAAGCCATCGTGCCGCCGGCCAATGTATTGAGCAATGAAGCCTCGCTCCAGGCCCTCGCCGCCAAACTGGGCATCCTCCCGGCCAATACTTGGAAAGAAGCGCTTACCCGGCAAGCCGCAGTGGTTGCCATTGCGTAACACAGGTTCGTTATAAGGGTTCAAGGAGAATAACATGACAAAACCCAAGATTTCATCTGACTGGCTGGCGGGATGCGCTGGCTGCCATATGTCTTTGTTGGATATCGATGAACGCATCATCCAGATCACGGAACTGGCCGATCTCCGTTCGACGCCCATCACCGATTTCAAGACCCCCGATGAAGGCGGCGTAGACGTCGGCATCCTCGAAGGCGGGGTCAATAATACGTACAATGAAGAAGTTGCTAAGCGCATGCGCAGCCATTGTAAAATATTGGTAGCCCTGGGCGACTGCGCCGTGTTTGGCGGCGTGCCGGCCATGCGCAATTTCTTTACCATTGAAGAAACTTTGCGCCGGGCTTACATCGAAACAGAAAGCACCGACTCCAGTGGCATGATCCCACACGATCCCGAACTCGCCGTGCCGACCCGTGTACGCGCGTTGGAAGAAGTTGTCCCCGTGGACATCTTCGTACCCGGCTGCCCGCCCGATGCGGACGTCATCTACTACGTGCTGAGCGAGCTGGCTCAAGGGCGCAAACCAGAAATTAAGGGCGACAAACTTCAATGGCATTAGGATCGATCCACTTAGGAGGTAAAAAATGGTTGCACAAAAAATAACAATTGAGCCTGTCACCCGGATTGAGGGCCACGCCAAGGTCACGATTAACATGAACGCGAACGGTACCGTTGATCATGCTTATTTGCACATCAACGAATTCCGCGGTTTTGAAAAATTCTGCGAAGGCCGGATGGTCTTCGAAATGCCTCTGATCACCCCGCGCATTTGCGGTATATGCCCGGTAAGCCACCACCTGGCTTCAGCGAAGGCCGCGGATTTAGTCCTCGGATGCCCGCCTCCTCGCCCCGCTAACCTGCTGCGCGAGCTGATGCACATGGGCCAGATCATCCAGAGCCACGGCATGCATTTCTTTGAATTGGCCGGTCCCGACCTGCTGCTGGGTTTCGATGCCGATCCGGCCATCCGCAATGTGGTGGGTCTGATCCAGGCTAACCCCGGTCTGACGCTCAAGGCAGTCAATTTGCGCAAATTTGGCCAGGAGATCATCCAAACCCTGGGCGGCCGCCGCATCCATCCCAACTTCGCTGTCCCCGGCGGGGTCAACAAGGCCTTGCAGCCGGCAGACCGCGACGCGATCCTGGCGGCCTACGATGATGCGATCGCCACGTTGAAGGTGGGTTTGGGTATCATGAAAGATTGGGCCGAACGCAACATGGAAGACATCAATAAATTCGCGGTATTTGCTACCGGTTATATGGGTCTGACCACGCCTGATAACGGTCTTGAATTGTACGACGGCACGATCCGCCTGGTCGACCGCGCCGGCCAACCCCTGGAGAACTTCCCAGTCACCGATTACCTGGACTACATCGCTGAACACGTCGAAAACTGGTCTTATCTGAAATTCCCTTATTACAAGAAGCTGGGCTGGCCGCAGGGCGTCTACCGCGTTGGGCCTCTAGGCCGCCTGAACACCGCCGAAAAAATCGACACACCGATGGCCAATGAAGAGCTAAAAGTTTTCAAAGCCTTTAATCCTGGGAAGCCCGTTGAAAATACCTTGTATTACCATTATGCCCGGCTGGTCGAAGCCCTCTTTGCCACCGAACGAGTCGCCGTGCTTTTGGCCGACCCCGATATCCTCAGCACTGAAATTCGCAACACGCGCCAAAACATCACCGGCGCCGGCGTCGGTGTGATCGAAGCCCCACGCGGCACGCTGATCCACGACTACAAGACCGATGAGAACGGAAAAGTCTTGAAGGTTAACCTGATCGTTTCGACCGGGCACAACAACTGGGCCATGAGTGAAGCGGTCGACAGCGTCGCTAAGACCTACATCAAGGGACCCGACGTAAAAGAAGGCATGCTCAACCGGGTCGAAGCCGCTATCCGCGCTTACGATCCCTGCCTGTCCTGTTCAACCCACGCCGTGGGCCAGATGCCCATCGTCATGGAAGTTTACGATGCCGAGGGTCATCTCACCCAAACGCTGTCGCGTAGCAACCAATAGACGGTCGTACCTGACTGCTGAACTCACCCTGAGGGATTTTAGCCGCTATGAGGATGCTAAAATCCCTGTAACTGCTCAGCCATGCAAAGAAAGGTGCCGAATTTGAGGTGTTTGCGGGTACTTCGTACCCGCAAACACCTCAAATTCGGAGCTTTTTCACAGGGGCCTGAGCAGTTACAAATCCCTCAGTCATTAACGCTGGGTTCGGTCAAATTTTGACAGAATCGGTAACTTTATGTTGCATTATGCAACCATTCATGCTATACTTCTCTTTGGTATGAAAGGGTTTTCGCATGAATATTTTACATGTTCGCAGTGTTCCTGATGATTTATATCAGCGATTACAGACATTGGCAAAGACGCGTAGCCGTTCTTTGAGTGCACAGGTCGTTGAAATGCTATCACAATCCATGGAGGAAGAAGAACGTCGGTTGTCCCAGACCGGAGCGCTGAAGTCTATCCGCCGGCGCCGATTTACACCTCCCGCCGAATCCCCCACCAGCCTTGATCTCCTGCATGAAGATCGTAACCGGTGAGCAGCGAACGATTACGCTTGGTGGTCGACGCCAGTGTCGGCATCAAGCTGTTTATTGACGAGCCGTTTTCAGACTCGGTCCATGCTCTCTTTAATAAACTTACCGAAGATCCACCGGCAGAGCTTTTCGTTCCAGATTTGTTTTATTTTGAGTGTACCAATATCCTTTTAAAAACTATGCGCCGGTTTGGGCGTTCACTTGAAGATTCAAAGGCCGATCTGGTCGATTTAAATCAACTGACTTTGAAAATTACACCCACCGCAGACTTAATGGAAGATGCGCTTGTTTTAGCAAGCGACAAGAATTTGACTGCCTATGACGCTTGTTATGCTGTTCTCGCCAGGCGATTGGACGTACCCTTGATCACGGCTGGTATACAGATGGTAAAAGCGATCGATTGGGCGATTTGGGTGGGAGATTTTAATGTCTAACGAATTCTATGTAACTGCTCAGGTTCATGTGGAAAAAGCCCGAATTTGAGGCAACTTTCTTCGCGTGGCTGAGCAGTTACCAAAATATTTTTATTATGAAAAAAACCCTGATCATTGGTTATGGTAACCCGGACCGCCAGGACGATGGGGTAGCCTGGCACATTCTGGCCCGCCTGGCCTCCCGGTTCGGGCAACCGGCCCCGAACAATATTGAAGAAGACTTCGCCCCCAGCGGGTTAAATCCTGAACTGCTGTTTGCGCTCCAGCTCACCCCTGAGATGGCCGAAACCATCGCCAGTTTCGAGCGCGTGTGTTTTATCGACGCGCACACCGGTAACGTGCCCGGCGAGATCCATGTTGAAACGGTCCAACCTGAATTTCAGACATCGCCTTTCACCCACCATCTGACGGCGACTTCGTGCATGTATATGGTCAAAACGCTGTATGGGCAGGATCCGCAGTCTCTCATCGTTTCGGTACGCGGGTATAAATTCGGGTTTGAACACGCGTTATCCCCCGAAACTGCCGCTTTTGCGTTGGAAGCCACCCAAAAAATAGTGAATTGGATCAACGAAACCGGGGATTAGTGGATTTAATAATGGCGCTCAGCCCTACATACCTACCCCAACCCCTCCCTAAAGGATACCGTTGGCGAATCAAAATTGGGCGTGAAAAAAAACATGCCAACGGATGATACGGCACGCTTCGTGCCACATGATCCATTTACAGTCTTCTCCACTCTTGTCAATAAAGAACATTTGTGCTACGATCGTT
>DAIQPZ010000190.1:0-5014 GCA_036787065.1 Anaerolineaceae bacterium | reverse complement strand
GCCGAGTCATACGTGGCTTTCTCACCGAACCTGGGACTGGTTGTGTCTACCCGCGCGGGTTCGCCGCGCAAGACCCATTTGGCGCGCAGTTCCACATCGGCGCGGAAATGCGCTTCGTCTACGAAGAAGATCTTGGCCCCCTGAGCCTGCGCCGCGGTCCGCAAGCCGACGTAATCGGCCACAAAGGCGGCCCGCTTTTCCGCATTCGCCTTGAGCAACCGTTTCTTAGGTCGCTTGACCACAAAACCAAGCCGATGCAGATAGTTCAGGCAACTGCGACGGCTGAGCAGGCAGCTAAAGCGCGCCTGCACGAACTGTCGCCCTCCTTTCCAGCTCCAGTTCGCCCACTCCCGATCCGCAGCGCTCGGAGCCGCCGGCACTGCCGCCTTCAACGTGTCCTGTTGCGCCTGGTCGAGGGCGGGGGGGGACCACCGGTCTGCTCGAAAGCCAGTCCGCTTGGACCTTTCTGGCGCAACTCTTCCAGTCAGTCGCCCATTGTGTGGGCGTCCCGCTCCAGGGCGTCAGCCACTTGTGCGGCTGACCAGCCTTGGGCTAAGAGCCACATGGCATGCCAGCGTTCCCGTTCGCGTGGCGTCGGTGCGCCAACCATGCGCTCCCGCACCGCCTGCGCATCCAACTCCCAGCCTTGAAGCAGCTCAAGCATATCGTTCATCGCAGCACCTCACCGTGGGTCCGTTTCACCGGGAGTATACCCCCACCCCTCTGCGGGTTTCATTGTGCGATTAGTTTAGGCGGCATGGCTGATCACAGCCTGCCGCCCTTTTTCGGTCAATGACCATAAACTGAAAGCCGTCTGGCAGGCGCTGCTGGCGGCGCATCCGGAACAGACCGGTTGGACCGGGTCTGGATTACATGGGCCACCCATTTCCTCCAGGTATCCCTTGCGGGTGAGTTCCCGCGCAATCTGCACTGCCATCAGCGGTGAGATTGCCATCTGTTTGGCGATGTCGAGTTGGCTTTGGAAGTCGCCCTTCTGAATGATTTGCAGAAACTGGTAAAGCATCCTAGAAAAACCTCCCGGCCTGATAAACAAGTATCGCCAGGGTCAAGGAGATGCCTAACATCATCCCCATACTGGCAGCCGTCCACTTCCATGAATGGGTTTCATGATGGATGGCGGCCACCGTCCCGACGCAAGGGATAAACAACATTTGAAAAACCAGAAAAGCGAGCGCTGCCGCCGGTGTGATCACCAAAGGCAACTGGCTAATATTGCCATAAAGAATGGCTAAGGTCGCGACAGTATTCTCCTTTGCCACAAAACTGGTCAACAACGCCACCATCACCGGCCAGGGCAGACCCATCAAACGACCGACCGGCGAAAGCCACTGTCCCACCACCGCCAAATAACTGGTCATTACATTTCCATTTGGAAAATACGACGCGACCCACACCACCAGAGAGGCCACCATGATGGTCGAACCAGCCTTTTGTAGGAAACCCAACACATTTTCCCAGACATAGATACCGATTGTCCTCGAGTTGGGCAGGTGATAGAGGGGCAGCTCCATAATAAACGGCACGTGTTCGTCTTCAAAGAAGAAATGATGTAAGGCCACACCCAGCCCCGCCAGGACGACCAGGTTGGTTCCGACCAGCCCCCAGGCCACCCAAAAGGCAGATGGGCCAAAAAACAAAGCCGCCATGACCGCAATCACCGCCATGCGCGCCGTACACGGTACCAGCGGGATCAGTAAAGTGGTCAGCAGGCGCGCCCGGCGCGATTCGATGATCCGTGTACCCATCACTGCTGGAACATTGCAGCCAAACCCCAACAGGATCGGCAGGAAACTCTTGCCATGCAGCCCCATCATATGCATCCAACGGTCGGTCAGGTAAGCGGCGCGCGACATATAACCCGTATCCTCCATAAAGCCGAGGATGGCGAAAAAGATCACCAGGATGGGCAAAAAAGTCAGCACCATGCCGATCCCGCCAAGGACTCCATTCGCGAAAAACTCAACCATCCATTTGGGGGCCGCCGTCCAGCCACTGCGCACCGCCTGCGCCAGCAGACCCAGCAAGCGGCTCAACCAACTCTGGAGAGGACCACCGACCGAATAGGTCAGCCAGAATACCAGCCCTAAAATGCCCACCAGGGTGAGCGTCCCCCATACAGGATGCGTCAGCACCCGATCCAGTTGGGAGGTCAAACCCACCCGGGTTACTTTTGGCTCGATGACCGCCGCGCGGATCATGCGCGCGGTCCATTCGTAGCGCGCGCCAGCAATATCCAGGATCGCGTCTTCATGCTTGTAGAGCAGATCGTGCACCGGCTGCCAGGCATCCACCGGCATGGCGGCTTGCATCAACTGGGTCAGCTCATCATCGCCTTCCAATAGCTTCAGAGCCACCCACTCAACCGGGTAAGCTGGAGGAACATAGGAACTGACAATCAATTTCAACTCGTCAAGCACGGCCTGGTGCGCGGGTAATATCGATGGACGCTTGGGTTGAAAGGGCAGTTCATGCGCCAGGAGCCTGGCGATCGTGTCCTGCAGTTCGACAACCCCCTGACCATGCGAAGCCGACATCGGTACAACCGGAATCCCCAGCGCAGATTCAAGCACCTTTGGCTCGATGTGAATCCCTTCTTGTTCAGCGACGTCGATCATATTGAGCGCCAGGATGACCGGGGCTGGCAGGAGGAGCAGTTCCGCCACGAGGTACAGGTTACGTTCAAGTGTTGCTGCATCCACTACTGCCACCACAAGATCAGGATGTTCGCGGATGATAAAATCGCGCGCCAGCCGTTCTTCTTCGGAACTGGCTGTCAGGCTGTACGTGCCTGGCAGGTCTATGAGTGAGTAGGTCTGTCCTTTAAGCTGGAAGGTACCCATTTTCAAGTCGACAGTTTTCCCGGACCAGTTGCCCACGTGCTGGTTCATGCCAGTGAACAGGTTGAAAACCGTCGATTTACCCACGTTTGGCTGGCCTGCCAGGGCAATTACCAGGTCCGTTTTCGCCTGAACCGGTTCGACCGGCTGTGCATGCTCTAAAGATACCATCACGTGCGCGGCTTCCTCGCGCCCCAGGACTACCCGTGAACCGCGCAGCAGGACCAACACGGGTCCATGGTCATTCCGCCGCACAACCGTCACTGCTGCACCGGGGGTAAATCCCAGGGATGCCAGGCGGGATAAAAGACCTCTCCCACCGTCCAAATGGCGGATCATTGCTCTCTCTCCAGGTTCCAGATCGACGAGCTGCATGGTCATATTAATTTCCTCTATAATGTTCCTGTCACCCAGATAGTGCTGGCCAATTCCAATGGGATATCCACCTGGCGCCCATCAACCTTAAGGGTGCAGCCGGAGACCTGGCGTCCAATCAACTCAACCAGGGTCCCCGGTTTTATTCCTCTGGACTGTAAAAACTGTAGATTTTCAGGAATTTCTATCGAAATAAAAGCGACATAGGCGGTCTGCCCCACCGCCATAGCATCCAGGCTTTGGGAGGGTGATTGAAAGAGCGATTTTGCCACCTCACCGTCTCTGGCGCCGGCCGGGATCTGGCTGCCGTGAGGGCATTGTTGTGGATCGCCAAGGAAGTCCGCCAGGCGCTCGGTAACACTTTCAGGCGCAGCATGCTCTAACTCGCCGGCCAGCTCATGCGCCTTATCCCATTCGATATTCAGCGAATCGGTTAAAAACCGTTCCCAGATCCGGTGCCGGCGCACCAGTGCCATGGCCACCCGCATACCGGCATCCGTCAAAGTGACGCCCCGATATGGAACATATTCCACCAGAGCTTCCTTCTCTAACTTTTGTACCATCTCATGGATCGAGATCGGCGAAACCTTGAGTAAGATCTGCAGGCGTGATAAAGGCAGAGGCGCCGCGGTCATCTCTTGCAAACGGTAAATGGCTCCAAGATATTCTTCTACCGATTCTTTTCTCAATCTATCCTCATGACCTGGCATAACTATAATTCACATAAATGATAAGGCATGCCTTATCATTTATGTGAATTATATCACTTTTTGCCACTGCTCAGGCTCTGTGAAAAAGGCCGAATTTTAGGTGTAGGCACTTACTTGGTAAGCGCAAAACACCTCAAATTCGGCAACTTTCGCCCCGTTTTGTATGTATAAACCGGCCAGCTCAAAGCTGGAGTCGATAAACACCCCCTGAGTCGGTATCGAATTCCACGCCATCAGCGGTCTCAAGAACCGTCCGCGCACCAGAGACCACATGAAGCCGCATCCCGGCGCGCACCTTGCAGCGCCTGCCAAGCTTCGATAGGATGACCGCCTGGACCAGCTTCCCATCTTCCCAGGCCAACTCGACCTCAAAACCACCCCGCGCACGCAAGCCTTTAGCATGACCCGTGGGCCAGGCCGGCGGGAGCGCTGGTAGAAGATCGAGGGTACCCAGGTGGCTCTGAAGCAGCATCTCCACCAGGCCCGCGGTGAAGGCGAAGTTGCCGTCGATCTGGAATGGTGGATGAGCGTCGAACAGGTTAGCATACACACCCCCCGCCTGGCCATAATCCGTCGAAGTGGTATCCACCAGGGTTAAGAAGTAGTTCACAAGCTGGTACGCGCGCGCGCCGTCCAGTAAACGCGCCCACAGGTTGATTTTCCAACCCAGGGACCACCCAGTGCTGTAATCGGTGCGCAGATCGAGCGTGCGCCGGATGGCCGCCGCCAGATCAGGCGCGCGCCGCGGGTCGATCTCCCTGCCAGGGTGCAGACCGAACACGTGCGACATGTGGCGGTGATGCTCTTCGGCTTCCATAAAGTCTTGCGACCATTCCTGCAATTGCCCACGCGATCCAATTTTTAAGGGGAAAAGGCGTCCGCGCGCATCGTTCAACCGCCCGGCGAAATCCGCATCCATCCCCAGGATCTGGCTGGCTTCAATCAGGTTGGTGAACAGATCCCAGATGATGGTCATATCCATGGTCGCGGATATCCCCGCCGCGGCCTGCTCACCCTTCGGTGTCAAGAATTTCAGCTCCGGCGAAAAAGAAGGGGTGGTCACCAGGTGAC
>DAIQPZ010000189.1:0-5018 GCA_036787065.1 Anaerolineaceae bacterium | reverse complement strand
AACTTTTTGTGGGTCGGCGGGCATCCCGCGGATATTGCCATGTGGAAACAGCGTTTGCAGAGTGCAGGTGTCGATAATGTGTTCTTACCGGGTTTTGTGGAAAATGCCCGGCTGGCTTTGTACCAGGCAGCCGGTGATGTGCTGCTGATGCCATATGGGAATGCGGTGTCAACCAGCGGCGGAGGGAATACAGCGGATATTTGCAGCCCGATGAAGATGTTCGAATATATGGCTGCGGGTAGGGCCATTCTCTCCAGCGATCTGCCGGTGCTGCACGAGGTATTGAACCCAACCAACGCTGTTTTCTGCCCGGTCGACGAGCCGGTGATCTGGTCAACGGCCTTAAATGCGCTCATCGCGGACACTAACCGCCGCATCACCCTTGGGCAGCAAGCCCAAAGGGATGTGACCCGTTATACCTGGCGTGTGCGTGCCCAGCATGCCCTGGAAGGTTTTTTTTGATGCCGCAGAAAAAAGAAGCTGCACCCTGGATCTGGGGCTTTATTGTGATGGACCTGGCTGTCCTGGAACGCATTACCCTGGCTATCTTTTACTCGCCGGTGACATATAATGACACAGCCAGTTATCGCCGCCTTGCGGATGCCATCGCCAGGGGTTGGGTGGGTTATGATGGTACGCGCACACCGGGTTTTCCCGTTTTCATGGCTTTATTGGGTTCTGACCGTCGTGTATACCTGGCGCAGTTGGCTTTGGGCGTTCTCATGACCCTGGCCTTTTATTACTTGGGGTATGCGCTGACACGGCGCCCGGTTTTTGGGGTCCTGGCTGCCCTGGTACACACCCTTAATCTTGGCCAGCTTTTTTTTGAGGCTGACCTGATCACGGAAACCCTGTCCACTTTCTTCATCGTAATCACTCTACTCGGCGTGTTTATTTGGTTGACTTATCCTGCCCACCGGCATATCATTCTTGCGCTGGCTATTGGCGTGACCTCTGGCCTTGCGGCGTTGACTCGCCCCCTGTTTATCTATCTGCCATTTTGGATTGTCCTTTTCCTGGGTTTTACATTTCGGGATCGAACGGTAAAGATTGCCTGGAAACCGCTGGTGGCGGTAGTAGCCCCAGCTTTGCTTTTAATTGGCGGTTGGGTCCTTTATATTGATCATAACTACCACATGTTCAGCCTGACCACCATGAATGGTTATCACCTGATGCAGCATACGGGTAATTTCTTTGAATATGTACCCGAACGCGATGCGGCCCTGCGGGACGTCTATCTGCGCTACCGCCAGCAGCGCATTGCCGAATTTGGCACACAGGGGAATACCATATGGGATGCCATCCCTGAGATGCAGCGCGTCTCGGGCCTGAGCTTTTATGATTTATCTCGTAAGCTGCAATCGATATCCATTGATTTGATCCTGCATCATCCGGACCTGTACTTGAAAAACGTCGTAACCGGGTGGTGGATGTTCTGGCGGGCGCCGGTTTACTGGTCAGCCGGTGTTGTGCTGTGGCCCTGGCTGCGCGGTCTGCTGCAGGGTTTGGTCACGGTCGAACGGGTTGGCCTTTTTGGCGTCAACATGTTGTTCCTGATCGTTTCTGTGCTCCTGGCGACCTGGAGCAGGTTCCGCCAATCTTGCCGGCTATCGTCCTTTGCCTGGCTGGTATTGGGAACGATCTGGTTGGCTTCGATCGTACAAACCTTGCTCGACCACGGAGATAATCCCCGTTTTTTGGTGCCCCTGCAAACCTGGGTGGTGGTGTGGGTGCTGTGGGCCGGGTATTCGCTGGTTAAAAACGGCTTTTGGAGCAGAAAGAAATCCGGGACGGTGGCATGATATCCAAATGGTTCAAGTCATACCGCTACGAACTGCTGGCTCTGGCTGGCGTCAGCCTGGCTTTGGGGGCTGGCCTGTCTGCATGGCTTGGTTCTGGTTCATTTTTGGTTGGCTGGGTGGGCTCGTCGCTGCTGGTTTTGGTGTGTTTGTGGGCGATGCTGGCTGCATGGCGTCTGGCGGGCAGTGGGCGTGGGTTAGCCTGGATGATGGCGGTCGCATTTGTTTTACGCCTGGGGGGTGGGCTGCTGATGACCTGGCAACTGCCGCGTTTGACCGATACGGATGACACCATATACCGGGCTGGCTTCTATTTCCGCGACGCTTATGCGCGCGATCGCGAAGCCTGGACGGTAGCCCAATCGGGCCTGTTTTTTAGTTCTTCCTTCAAAACAGATTTTATGGCGGACCAATATGGCGGTATGTTGGTGATGAGCGCCCTGGTCTACCGGGTCCTCAGCCCGGATGCGCACCGCATCTATTTGATCTTGATCTTGACCGCTGCGGCGGGCGCGCTTGGTCTGCCTTTTTTCTGGTCAGCCGTACGGCGAAAATGGGGGTCAGGGGTAGCGCTGCCGGCTGCCTGGGTTCTGGCCGTGTATCCCGAAGGCGTGTTGTTGGGCAGCTCGCAGATGCGCGAGCCTTTCGTGATCGCGTTAAGCGCAGTGCTTTTTTGGGGTGTAGTTACCTGGCCGCAGCATAAACCTTATGCCTTGGCAGCCTTTGGAGCTGGTCTGATAGGGCTGTTCCTCTTAACCCCCCCGGCTGCCTTGGCCATCACCGGGATTATGCTGGGCTGGTTTTTTATCCAGGAGCTGGGGCGGCGTAAAGGCGCAACCTGGCCCTGGTGGAGCTGGCTGGTATTAGCAGTGGGCGGGGTAGTTATGGTGGGAGTGATGGGCGAATGGCTGGTCACTTCAAGTCAATGGGATATCAGCCAGACACTGGCCGGTTCGGAACGGCTTCAGGGTCTTCTCGCCAGGTTCCCCGCCGTGGTGAAGACTCTCTTTGTGGTCGTTTATGGGTTGACCCAACCGGTGCTGCCAGCGGCTGCAGTGGTGATTGTGGGTACGGATACACCCATGATCTTGAAGTTAGCCAATTTTTTCGCGTCTTTAGGCTGGTACCTGCTTGCTCCCCTCTTGCTCTATGTGGTTTCCGCTGCGTGGCAGGTTAAGGACCTGGTCGAAAAACGCGCGCTGGCCTGGTTAGTCGGAGCGTCCTACCTCTGGTTGTTAGTCGCATCTGCGCGGGCTGGTGGTGATCAATGGGATAACCCGCGCTACCGGGCTATCCTGCTCGTCATCTTCGCCCTTCTGGCCGGGGTCGCCTGGGATTGGGCCAGGGTTCATCGAGATGCCTGGCTGGGACGCTGGCTGGGGGTCGAGGGTGTTTTCCTTTTCTTTTTCACCGGGTGGTATATGAAACGTTACACGCCCGTTGGATTTAAGCTGCCGTTTTGGGAGATGATCGGCGTGATCATGGCGATAAGCGCTTTGATCCTGGGGGGTGGATGGGCGCTTGACCGTTATGCAGCGCATTCACACAAGACGAAACCCTCCTTGACGCAACCGCCAGAGTCGTTATAATCATTATGGTAACTGCTTCCCCATTTGAAAAAAGACCCGAATTCGAGGTAATTGCGCTTACCAAGTATGCCCAATTACCTCAAATTCGGCAATTTTCTTTATATGGTTGAGCTGGGATGATTTGTGTATAACAATCAGGAGTGTTCCTTGTATCTTTCCGTCGTGATACCGGTCTATAATGAGGCTGAAAGCCTTCCGTTATTAATCCCAGCATTGGTCGCCGCCATCGATCCGCTCTCTATTTCCTGGGAGACCATTCTAGTCGATGATGGCAGTCAAGATAACAGCGTTGCTGTGCTGGAGGAACTGGCCGCAGAGAACCCTGAAAAAGTGAGAGTAGTTGAGTTACGGCGTAACTTTGGGCAGACCACGGCCATCGCGGCCGGGATCGACCATGCGCAAGGTGAAGTGATCGTTTTAATGGACGCCGATCTACAAAATGACCCGGCAGATATCCCAGCTATGCTGGCAAAATTGAACGAGGGTTACGATCTGGTCAGCGGCTGGCGTGTCAATCGCCTGGATACTTTCGTCACGCGCACGCTGCCATCGCGGATGGCTAATAGTCTCATCTCGTGGGTTACCGGTGTACACCTGCACGATTATGGCTGTATGTTAAAAGCATACCGGCGCGAGGTGATCACCGGTTTCCGCCTGTATGGCGAGATGCACCGTTTTATCCCTGCTTACGCCGGCATGGTTGGGGCTAAAATCTTTGAGATGCCTGTCCACCATCATGCGCGTAAGTATGGCAAAGCTAATTATGGTCTGGAACGCACCGTTAAGGTGGTGCTCGATTTGGTCACGGTTAAGTTCTTGAACAGTTATGCCAATAAGCCGATTTACCTGTTCGGTGGATTAGGCATTGCCCAGCTCGTGGCCAGCATGATCGTCTTATTAATCCTGATAGCCATGCGTTTTATTACCGGAGTCCATCTGAACCGTTCACCGTTGCTCCTATTGAGCGCGATGTTGTTTATGATCGGATTTCAATCTATCCTGTTAGGACTGATCGCCGAACTGTTGGCGCGTACCTATCACGAGTCGCAGCACAAGGCTACCTATACTGTGCGTCGATTGGTCAACCTGAACGGGCCCAATGGATCCTGAAACCTGGTTAAAAGACCATCGTTATTCCCCTACCACCTTAGCAATAGCCCGCCTGGTCCTCGAAGAAATTCGCCGGGGGAAGGAGGTCTTTCAGGCCACGCGACGCTACCCTTTGCCCGAAGGTGGTTATCCGCCCAAACACGCGTTGGTAGCGGCTTATCGTCAACTGGTCAATAGTGGTGAATGGCCAGAAGATGCAGATTTGCTGGCGAGCATCCGCATGAAACCTGTGCGCACCCTTTCTGGGGTGACGACAGTTACTGTACTGACCAAACCTTATCCCTGTCCTGGCCAATGTATCTTTTGCCCCACCGAAGAACGGATGCCCAAGAGCTATTTGTCCGACGAACCGGGGGCGCGGCGCGGGCTTCAGCATCATTTCGATCCCTTCGACCAGGTGGCTTCCCGCCTGCAGGCCCTGAAAGACGTCGGCCATCCCATCGAGAAAATTGAGCTGCTTATACTGGGGGGTACCTGGAGTTCCTACCGGCGCGATTACCAGGAGTGGTTTGTGCAGCGC
>DAIQPZ010000188.1:0-5021 GCA_036787065.1 Anaerolineaceae bacterium | reverse complement strand
CGTTCCACCATCGATGGCCAGATTTTGCAGGGTAGCGCCGGCGGTGATCGCAAGCATTGGATTGGCGCAGGTTGTGCCTGAATAAACCAGGCCAGCATTATTTGTCCCTAGGATGATATCCGGTTTGTCAACCTGGATAGTATTGGATTTGACGTGGACTGTGCCCAAGATATTCAGTGTGACAAGTGCAGGAGGGGCAGGGGCAGGAACGGCATCCAGCGCATCTTTTAACCCCGTGCCGATGCCATTGGGCAAATCATCCCCGCTGTTCACGAAACATGGCGAGTTATTCGCGCAGGTGGCGGCGTCATCCGCAATGTAAGCCGGGCTGGAAGCCGAGACGACATTAATGGATAATGGATAGGTTTGGACAGGTAGGGTAGTATCCGGCAGGGTTGGATCGTAAATTTGGACGATCACATTCCCCGCGATGGAGCTGTTTTGATTTATGCGGAAAACAAAGGTTAGACCGTCCGCGGAAACGCCTGCGGGGATGGTGGTATAAGCGCCGCCCAGCAGGATCGTCTGGTTTGGGCGGTTCGGGTTAGTCGAGCAAATGGCTTTGATCTCACCGGCTGTGTAAGGCAGGTTCGTTTTGACCCCTGTCGCGGCCACAGTAAATGTAGATTTGTCAGCCCAATTATCCGGCGTAAAAACGCAAACTTGCACATTGGGGCGAGAGAAGACGATAGGAGCGGGATTGAAATCAACTTCCAGGTTCAAGCGTTGGCCGGCGGCGCACCCACTGGCAGGGCAGGCCGAGGGGGCTAAAAGCGCCAGCCCTCCGGCTAACGGGGCGCTTTTTACAGGGGATACCGAAAGTACCGCTAAAACGGAGAAAATCATCCAGGTGGCCGGCTTAGAAAATAATTTCAACATCACAATTTAATTTTACAGGTCAAAGTTGCTTTGCTCGGCGTCGAGCGCCATGAATATTAACCCTAATTATCCCTACCCATATTATATCACCCCCTTTTTCTCAATGATTCGGATTGGGGACAGGTTATACAGGGCTGCGATCGGGTTTATGGTGGTAAAAGATGGGCTATGTTCTGGTCTTATTAAATAACCCAGTCCGTTGAGAGGCTGGAGCCTGATAAGTAAATAAGATAATTTATGTTAGAATTGATAGTATCGAGAGCTAGAAGAGGGAAAGGGTCGTTTTCATCCACCCGGTTGAGGTAATATGCTGCGCTCTTTTTTCATCTATTTATCAAAACTGAGTTGGGCACAACGGTCTATATCACAATGGCGGTTTGCTCGCCTTGCAGCCGGCCGTTTTGTGGCGGGGGACACGGTAGAATCTGCCTTGGTGGTGTCCCGTGAATTAAATGCCCATGGAATATGGGTCAGCCTGGATCATCTGGGTGAGAATACCGCGGCGCGCGAAGACGCTGACCGGGCGACGGGAGATATCCTGACCGCGATCCATTCGCTTGGACCTAAGGGGATTAAAGGCAACGTCTCAATTAAACTGACCCAGATTGGCATGTTACTGGATGAACCCTTTGCCCGGCAAAACCTGATCAGGATTCTTGCCTGTGCGCGGGAGAACCACAATTTTATTCGACTGGATATGGAAGATAGCGCATGTGTTGAGAAGACCCTCCTTGTGTATGAATGGGCGCGACAATTAGGATACGATAACCTTGGGGTGGTCATCCAGGCATATCTATACCGGAGTGAGGACGATGTCCGGCGCCTGTTAAAATTATCGGGAAGGATACGCCTGGTGAAAGGGGCCTACCAGGAACCTGCTCAGGTGGCTTTCCCTTTAAAAAAGGACGTCGATCGTAATTTTGACAACCTGACCAGCCTGATCATGGCGGCGACACCCCAGGCAGGCAGCGACAGGGTTCCGCCCTTTTTAGCGCTGGCCACGCACGACCGCGCCCGGATTGATTTTGCCATCCAGCAGGCTAAGAAACTGGGCGTGCCCCGCGAGGCATATGAATTCCAGATGTTGTATGGCATCCGGCGCGATGTGCAAGCACAATTGGTGTCAGAGGGATTTGCTGTGAGGGTCTATGTACCCTATGGCACCCATTGGTATCCCTATTTTATGCGCCGTTTAGCCGAGCGACCGGCGAATACCTGGTTTTTCCTTTCAAACTTAGTTCGTGGGTGATTTAACCATGGCACGATCGGATGATCCTCAGACAATTCCTCTGGCTCTGGTTACAGGCGGAGCCAGCCGCCTGGGCAAGGCACTGGCGGTCACGCTGGCCAGCCGGGGTTATGCGGTGGCTTTGACCTATTTTAAATCCGAGGCGCAGGCCGCGGTTACCGCGGATGAATTACGCCAATATGGTCAACCGGTATATCCTATCCAGGTGGACCTGACCGCGCCATCTGAGGTAAAGCGGTTATTCCATACGCTATCGGGGCTGCCCCATCCTTTGAAAGTGCTGGTTAATTCCGCCGGAATAATGCCCCGATCGGATATAAGAACCCTGTCTGTCGATGCCTGGGATGCAACCCTGGCGCTGAACCTGCGCGCGCCGTTTTTATGTTCCCAGGAGGCAGCGCACCTGATGGCTGGAACGGGCGGTTCCATTATTAATCTATCCGACGCCGGGTTATCCCGACCGTGGACGTCTTATCCAGACTACCAGGTGAGCAAATCGGGTCTTGAAATGTTAACCAGGCTGCTGGCGCGCGCACTGGCCCCCGATATCCGGGTTAATGCTATCGCCCCAGGTTTGATCCTTAAAAATGAAGCGGTTGAACCCGAAGAATGGGCCCGCCTGGTCGATCGCCTGCCGGTTAAGCGAAGCGGCGATCCCCAGGAAATTGGTCAGGCCCTGGTTTTTCTGATTGAAAATGAGTATATTACAGGGCAGACCATCGTTGTGGATGGCGGTTATCAATTAACCTGAACCAACGATACCTACCATTCAATTGCTTTTTTGTGTCTGCTCAAGCACGTGTGAAAAAAATAACCCCAAGACGGAGTAGTTACGTTTTTTAAATCCATTGGATAAACCATGACTCGAATGACTTTGCAGGGATTTGTAAAATTATTCCGCCCTCTTTTTTTGTTGGGTGGCATCTTGTTGTACGCACTTGGCGCCGGAATCGCACGTTTCTTGGGCAACAACATCGATTGGCAGGCCTATCTTCTGGGGCAGGCATGCGCCACCCTCTTGCAGTTGGCGCCTATTTTCCTCAAAGAATATTTTGATTCGTTTTCAACGCCCCCGCGTCCCTTTCGAAGACCGGAAAATCAATCTGAAGAAAAAGTCCCCTACACTGTCGGCCGGCTGCCGGCTCTGTTAATTTCCGCGACCATCCTGACTGTCGGCGCCGTTTTAACCGTGCTGCTTTATCGCAATGGAAACATGAAGCTCGAGGCGTTTACCATTGTGGGGATAGCCTTCCTGATCACCTTTTTTTATGCCACACCGCCCGTACGCCTGATCCATTCGGGTTATGGTGAGCTGGCGACTGCCATCATCATGTCAAATCTGATCCCCGCGTTTGCCTTTCTGCTGCAGGCGGGTGGTTTTCACAGGCTTCTGGCAATGGCCACTTTCCCGCTGACCCCTATCTACCTGGCGATGACCCTGGCATTAAGCCTGCCCACTTATGCCACAGATATTAAATATGAAAACCGGACCCTGCTGGTGAGAATGGGGTGGCAGCGTGCCATGAGCCTGCATAACGTGCTGATCCTTAGTGGATTTTTGTTAATTGCCCTTGCCATGGTTTTAGGCTTGTCCTGGCACGTGATCTGGCCTGTCTTTTTGGCGTTGCCCGTTGGTTTATTCCAGATCTGGCAGATGATTCAAATCAAAGAAGGGGCAAAACCGCGTTTTCGTCTGCTCACAGTGACGGCGATTGCAACGTTTGGGTTGGTGGCTTACCTGTTCGCTTTCACATTCTGGACCGGCTGAGGAATTATTTCAATGATACGACCTGTTTTAGGTTTAATCATGCTATCAATGGTGTTAACTGCCTGCAAAAGCCCGGCGCCTGTTCTGCCAGGCACGACTCCACCCACCCTGGCATCTACCATGACGCCAACGCAAGCCGGTGCGCCAGGTCTGACACCTCTATCTGCGGTAACGCAAACCCCTTTCCTAACCGAAACACCAGTGCGCGTGCCTACTCCTTCGATGACCCCGACCCTGGTGGATACGGCTACACCTACCTTCACGATCACGCCAACCTGGACCTTTCACCCGCCTGGGGTAGTTATTGCACCCATCCTGCTTTACCACCATATCGCGGAGGCGGTCAAAAAAAGTCGTTATTACGTCTCGCCTGACGTGTTCAAAGCGCAGATGGAAGAGCTGGCCGCTTCCGGATACACAACTATCTCAATGGCGACGGTGGTAGAGGTGATGAAAACCGGTGGCGTTTTGCCAGCCAGGCCGGTCGTGATCACGTTTGATGACGGCAACCTGGATGTTTACCAGAATGCCTTCCCGGTTATGAAGGCGCTGGGTTTTACCGGAACGGTTTATATCGTGACCAAAGCCCTGAATGATCCAAAGTATATGAACCTGGATGTCTTAAAAGAACTGGCACGAGCGGGTTGGGAGGTGGGCAGCCATACCAAGACGCATTCAAACCTGACCAAATCAGTGGAAGGGTTAAAAGAAGAGCTTTACCAATCACGTATAGATTTGGAGAATTTACTCGGTATCCCGGTTAAGTCCATCGCTTATCCCTTTGGGATCACCGACGCGTATATCCTGAAAAAGGCCGGAGGATATGGCTATGAGTCGGGGGCAGGGCTGGGCTGGGGTTCTGAGCATAAACCTGATTCCGCGTTGTATTTAACTCGCATAGAGGTGCGTGAGAGTTACAGCCTGGGAAAACTGGGCAGCCTTCTCCCCTGGTGGGAAGGTCCGTTGGATGTTGCATCCACAAGCACCCTAATAGGGCATTAGCTTCCTGGGTGCCTTCTATTCCGAAATCAATTTCGGTGTGAACTGTCAGCACGATATTCTATAAAAAATCGTAACTACTCAGGCATGAGAAGAAAGTGGTCCGAATTTGAGGTAATTGCGGGT
>DAIQPZ010000006.1:0-36431 GCA_036787065.1 Anaerolineaceae bacterium | reverse complement strand
GCACCCGCATACACCTCAAATTCGGGCCTTTTTCACATGCGCCTGAACAGTTACAACAAATTATGCTCTTAGGAGAAAATTGATGGTTAAGATGAATTTTGCAGGTGTGGAAGAAGAGGTTATCACCCGGGAAGAATTTCCACTTGAAAAAGCGCAGGGTGTGCTAAAAGATGAAGTGGTCGCGGTATTAGGGTACGGCGTTCAAGGTATGGCCCAATCTCTGAACATGCGCGACAACGGGATCAAAGTGGTCGTAGGGCAGAACTCAGAGGGAAAACGGACCTGGAATAAGGCCGTTAAAGATGGCTGGGTGCCGGGTGAAACACTCTTCTCATTGGAAGAGGCAGCCAGGCGCGGGACGACAATCCAATACCTGGTCTCGGATGCCGGGCAAAAACTGATGTGGCCCAAAATCAAGGCCTGCCTTTCCGAAGGGAAAGCACTCTACTTCTCACACGGCTTCTCGATCGTTTTTCGCGATCAGACCGGTGTGATCCCACCTGCAGATGTAGACGTGATTTTGGTGGCGCCAAAGGGTTCAGGCACCAGCGTCCGGGCTAATTTTCTGGCAGGGAGTGGCATCAACAGCAGCTTCGCCGTGGAACAGGATTATACTGGGCGCGCTCGCGAGCGTACCCTGGCGCTGGGGATTGCTATCGGATCCGGATACCTTTTCGCCACTTCATTCAGAAAAGAAGTCTACAGTGACCTGACCGGTGAGCGTGGGGTTTTAATGGGCGCCATGGCGGGTATCATGGAAGCTCAATATTCCGTGCTGCGTGAAAACGGCCATTCTCCCAGTGAAGCATTTAATGAAACAGTTGAGGAGCTGACCCAGAGCCTGATCCGGCTGGTGGGTCAGAACGGCATGGACTGGATGTACGGCAATTGCAGCACCACTGCCCAGCGCGGCGCGCTGGATTGGCGGCATGAGTTCCGTGACGCAACCATGCCCGTGTTTAATAAGTTGTACCAAAGCGTGAAATCGGGTGAGGAAACCCGCATTGTCCTCGAAGCCAACAGCGCCCCAGATTATAAGGATAAGCTGGAGGCTGAACTGCGCGAGATGCGCGAATCGGAGATGTGGCAGACCGGCGCTGTGGTCCGTTCATTGCGCCCGGAAAAATGGAATCAATAATTATGGGTTCTCCAGGATTTCCCGTGGAATAGGCCGCATTTTGGGGTGTGAGCGCGTATGCGCGCGCTCACACCCCAAAGTGCGGGGATTCACCAAGGGAATTCCTACAGACCCTAATTATTGGTCCTGGCGGTTGAACAGTTCTTAAGGAGAGGCTTATGAAGAAACCTTATATCCGGATTTTTGACACCACCTTACGCGACGGGGAACAGTCTCCTGGGGCAACTATGACCAGCGTTGAAAAGCTGGAAGTGGCCCGGGCCCTGGCCCGTTTGGGTGTGGATGTGATGGAGGCTGGCTTCCCAGCGGCTTCTCCGGATGACCTTGAAGCCGTCCGCCGGATTGCTATTGAAGTCGGGAACCCGACCGATGGCAGCCGCGTGCCGATTATCTGCGGGCTGGCACGGGCAACCAAAAATGATATCGACAAGGCCTGGGAAGGCGTGCGCCATGCCGCCCATCCGCGTATTCACACGTTTCTGGCTACTTCAGAAATCCACATGACCTATAAGCTTAAGATGACGCGCGAGCAGGTGCTGGAACGTGTGCGCGATATGGTTACTTATGCGCGCAGCCTGTGCGAGGATGTGGAATACAGCCCCGAAGATGCCGGTCGGAGCGACCCGCAGTTCCTCTACCTGGTTTTGGACGAGGCCGTCCGGGCTGGGGCTACCACACTCAACATTCCGGATACGGTGGGTTACACCCTGCCGGAAGAATTTGGTGGGCTTATCGCCGGAATCATCAAAAATGTTCCTGGGATTGAGAAGTGTATTGTCTCTGTCCACTGTCACAACGACCTGGGATTGGCCACGGCTAATACCCTGGCTGGCATCCAGGCTGGCGCGCGCCAGGCGGAAGTGACCATTAATGGGATCGGAGAAAGGGCTGGCAACACCGCGCTCGAAGAAGTGGTGATGGCGTTGGTTACACGGCATGACGGCTTTGATGTAGAAACCGGGATTGATGCCGCCCAGATTACGCGGGTTAGCAAGTTGGTGAGCAATTACACCAGTATTGTAGTTCAACCAAATAAAGCCATTGTGGGTGCTAACGCCTTTTCGCATGAAGCCGGTATCCACCAGGATGGCATGCTCAAGAATAACCAGACTTACGAGATTATGCGCCCCGAGATGGTCGGGGCTACGCATACCAAGCTGGTTCTGGGGAAACATTCAGGCAGGCATGCCCTCAAAGCGCGCCTGATCTCGCTCGGCTACAACCTGGTAGAAACAGAGTTGGACCAGATTTTCACGCGTTTCAAGGCTCTGGCAGACCAGAAGAAGATGATCACCGACGCCGACCTGGAAGCGCTCATATCCGATGAGCTTTACCAACCCCGTGAACTGTTTGTGCTCGATGGTCTCCAGGTTGCCTGCGGGACGATGGGAATGCCGACCGCGACCATCCGCCTGCGCGATCCAGATGGGAAGATGCACATGCATGCTTGCGTGGGTACCGGCCCGGTCGATGCGACGTACAAAGCCATTGACGCGATTATCCGCACGCCGGCGACACTGCAGGAATTTGTCATCCATGCGGTTACCGAAGGCATCGACGCGTTGGGTGAGGTGACCGTGCGGATTAAAGGTGAAAACCCGATCCAGGCTCTGTCTCCACAAAAGGAAGTTGACCAGCCGCGTACCTATGGCGGGTATGGCGCAGATACAGATATCGTTGTAGCCAGTGCGAAAGCTTATCTGGCGGCTATAAACAAAATGTTAGTTGCGACTGGCCAATATGGGCCCGTTGAAGAAATGTCGGTTCAAACTGTAACGAACCCTTAGAGGAGGGGATTATGAAAACCAATCGAAATAGACCACCCATTGATCCGATGCGTGAAGGCCATCCTGAACCCTTCAGCGAACCCCGCACCATCCCAACTGGTTGGGATTTGTCTGAAATGCTACCAAAACAGATTCCCCCAACCGCCAAAACAAATTTCAACCCAATCCTGTTACTGACACAATCTGAGGATTTGGTCCAAGACTCCGATCTATGAATACTCCAAAAACAATATTTGAAAAAATCTGGGACCGGCATGTGGTTGCCCAGGAGCCTGATTCTCCGGCGGTCCTCTATATTGACTTGCACCTGGTTCATGAAGTCACTTCTCCCCAGGCCTTCAGCGGATTGCGCGCGCGCCAGTTGAAAGTGCGCCGGCCGGAGAAGACGGTAGCGACCGTCGATCACGGCGTTCCAACCTTGCCGGCAGCAGATGGCAGCCAGATCGGGCGCCTGGCATTTGCGGATGAGCTTTCGCGCAAACAGATAGCCCAGCTTGAAGAGAACTGCCGCGAGTTTGGTATCCCCTTGAACGGCTTGGGCAGCGCGCATCAAGGCATTGTCCACATTATCGGTCCAGAGTTGGGCCTGACCCAACCTGGGATGACCATTGTTTGCGGTGATAGCCACACAGCCACACACGGCGCCTTTGGCGCCCTGGCTTTTGGAATTGGCACCAGCGAAGTTGAGCACGTGTTGGCGACCCAATGCCTGCTCCAGCGCAAGCCGTTGACTTGCGCGGTGCGGGTGGAAGGCAGCCTGGCAGACGGTGTGACCTCAAAAGATATCATCCTGGCGTTGATCAGCCAGATCGGAATCGGCGGGGGCACCGGGCACGTATTGGAATATACTGGACCGGCCATCCGCGCGCTGACCATGGAACAGCGCATGACTATCTGCAATATGTCGATTGAAGCGGGGGCCCGGGCCGGTTTGATCGCGCCGGATGAAGTGACCTTTGAGTACCTGGTGGGTCGCGAGGCCGCGCCGAAAGGGGCCGATTGGGATCGCAGCCTGGCAGCCTGGAAGTTGCTGCCCAGCGACGATGGCGCCGATTACGATAAGATGGTGACTTTGGATGCTTCACACCTGGAGCCGATGATCACCTTTGGCACCAATCCTGGCATGGGCATGCCCATTACCGGTCGTATCCCCCTTCCTGAAATGATGACAGATGCCAGCCAGCGATCGGCCCTTGAAAAGGCTCTGAATTACATGGGGCTTCGCCCTGGTGAAGGACTGCTCAATCATCCCGTGGACGTGGTATTTATTGGGAGCTGCACAAACGGGCGTCTGTCCGATCTGAGGCTGGCTGCCAGCCTGTTCGATGGGCGGAAGGTGGCGCAAGGGGTGCGTGTGCTGGTCGTTCCTGGTTCGGTAGAGGTTAAGGCCCAGGCAGAAGCTGAAGGGCTCGACCGGATTTTCAAATCGGCAGGGGCAGAGTGGCGCGAAGCCGGGTGCAGTATGTGCATTGCCATGAATGGCGACCAGCTTGAGCCAGGCCAGTATGCGGTGAGCACCAGTAATCGCAATTTTGAAGGCCGTCAGGGTAAAGGCGGGCGGACCTTCCTGGCCAGCCCATTGACCGCAGCCGCGGCGGCGTTAACCGGCAAAGTCACCGACGCGCGCACTTTGATCGCTCATTGAAAGGTCCCTGATGACTCAATTTACCAAGCTCACTTCACGGGTTGTGGTGCTGCCGGTCAATAATATTGATACCGACCAGATCATCCCGGCCAGGTTTTTAAAGACGACCGATAAAACCGGACTGGGTGCCAATTTATTTTCGGATTGGCGCTACCAGGCAGACGGCTCACCCAAACCGGATTTTATCCTCAACCAGCCCCAAAGCCTCGGCGCACAGGTGCTGCTAGCCGGTGATAACTTCGGCTGCGGTTCCTCGCGTGAGCATGCCCCCTGGGCTCTGACCGGTTTCGGTTTTAGAGCGGTTATTTCAACATCTTTTGCAGATATTTTCAGAAATAATGCGTTAAAAAACGGGCTGCTACCGGTTATCGTTGATCAAAAAACGCATTTACTGCTAGTCGATCTGTTCGAAGAGCTGCCACGGGCGGAGCTGAGCATCGACTTGGCCACGCAATCTTTATACCTGCCAAACGGCGAATCGGTAAAATTTCCAATTGACCCTTTTTCAAAAACCTGCCTGCTCAATGGCACAGATGAGTTGGGTTACCTGCTCGGTTTTGAGGATCACATCACTCGCTTCGAAGGGGCGCAAAATACTTAACCCGCGCACCCTGTCAGCGTTTTCGACGCTTATCCTGTTAGAGAAATAGAGGTAGTTGATGATCGAAATTTATGACACAACCTTGCGCGATGGGACTCAGCGTAAAGATATCTCCCTTTCGTGCAACGACAAGCTCAATATTGCTCGGCGTTTAGACGATCTGGGCGTGACTTACATCGAAGGCGGCTGGCCAGGCTCGAACCCGAAGGACGAGGAATTTTTCAGGCTTGCCCTGGATGAGCCCTGGAAAAACGCAAAAATTACTGCCTTTGGTGCAACCTGTAATCCGAGTAAGGACCCTGCCGATGACGCCAATATTCGCGCCTTGCTGGATTCGGGTACGGCATATTGTACGGTATTTGGCAAAACATCAATCTTGCATGTAAAAGAAGTGATCCATACCACCCTGGAAAATAACTTGCGCATCATCGAACAAAGCCTGGCTTATCTAAAGGCAAATGGCCGGCAAGTCATTTATGATGCTGAACATTTCTTTGACGGTTATAAGGAAGATCCGGCTTATGCACTGGAGACCCTCAGGGCTGCCCAGCGCGGCGGCGCGATTACCCTGGTTTTATGCGATACCAACGGTGGTTCCATGCCGTGGGAGATTACTGAGATGGTGCGGGCGGTGAAAGCTGCGCTGGATGTTCCATTAGGTATCCACACCCACAACGACAGCGAAAACGCCGTGGCGAATTCCTTGGCTGCATTGCGCGAGGGCTGTATCCAGGTGCAAGGGACGATCAACGGCTACGGTGAGCGCTGTGGCAACGCCAACCTGTGTTCGATCATCCCTGACCTAGAGCTGAAAATGGGGGTAAAATGCATTCCAGAGGGCAATCTTGCTAAGCTGTATGAGCTCTCGCATTATGTTTCAGAAGTAGCCAACCTGTCGCCCGACGAGCACCTGGCTTATGTCGGTAAGGCGGCGTTTGCACACAAAGGTGGGATCCATGTGGCGGCGATCCGCCGCAATATCAACAGCTACCAGCATATCGATCCGGCCCTGGTCGGAAATGAGATGGAAGTGCTGGTTTCTGAACTGTCAGGGCGGGGCAACCTGTTGAGCAAAGCTGAGGAATATGGGATTAACCTCAGCCAGACCAGGGATGTGGGTGAGGTGTTGGTCGAGTTGAAAGCATTGGAGGCGCAGGGTTTTTCCTTTGAGGCCGCTGAAGCATCCGTGGTGATGATGCTTAAACGCGCCCAGGAAGATTATAAACCCCTCTTCGAACTGATCGATTTTACATCAATCGTGGAGCATCGCCAGGGCCGTGGCATCTTTGCTGAGGCGACGGTTAAAGTGTGCGTCCAGGGCGAGGTGCTGCATACGGCGGCGGAAGGCAACGGTCCGGTCAATGCCCTGGATACGGCGCTGCGTAAGGCCTTGATTGCCCACTACCCGCAGATTGCCCGTTTTCACCTGGCGGATTACAAAGTCCGCATCCTGGATGGTAACAACGGCACGCGGGCAACCACGAGGGTCTTGATTGACACCCAGAATGACCTGCAGAACTGGAGCACGGTGGGCGCCAGCGCTAATATCATAGAGGCCAGTTGGCGCGCCCTGGTGGATTCATTTGAGTATGGCTTGATGGTCGTTGGTTAATTTCAGACCCTGACAGATCAGTCAACCCCGCTGCTTCCCGCAGCATAACGGATCAATCATAGAGGACAAGTTTTGCATGAACGCTAATATCGTGCTTTTACCCGGTGATGGTATCGGGCCTGAGGTGGTTTACGCCACTGTGAGCATCCTGGAAGCCCTGGCCAAAGTTTACGGGCACACATTTGAATTCAATGAGCAGTTGATTGGTGGTTGTTCGATCGACCGTTTTGGCACTGCGCTAACGCCGCAAGCCCTGAAAGCCTGCCAGGCGGCAGACGCGGTGCTGCTTGGCGCGGTAGGCGGCCCGAAGTGGGACGATCCATCAGCCCAGGTGCGCCCCGAACAGGGACTGCTTGGCCTGCGCAAGGGGTTGGGGGTCTTTGCTAATCTGCGCCCGGTGAAAGTCTATCCCCAGCTTATGGACGCCTCACCGCTAAAACCGGAAAAATTGGTCGGGGTTGACCTGATCGTGGTGCGCGAGCTGACCGGAGGGTTGTATTTCGGCCAGCCAAAAGGCCACGAGCAGCGCCCCCAAGGCGAAAGAGCCGTAGATACGCTTGAATATTATGATTTTGAGATCCGGCGCATCGTCGAAATGGCTTTTAACCTGGCGCAGGGCCGGCGCAAGAAGGTTACTTCGGTGGACAAAGCCAACGTGCTGGAGTCATCCCGGCTTTGGCGGCGGATTACCAATGAGGTCCATTCCAAACATCGGGATATTGCCCTCGAGCATGTCCTGGTCGACACGGCTGCCATGCGCCTGGTGTCTAACCCGGCCAGCTTTGATGTGATGGTGACTGAGAACATGTTTGGAGATATCCTTACGGACGAGGCCGCTGTTTTGGTAGGCTCAATGGGTCTTTTGCCATCTGCCTCGCTCAGCGAAAAAGGCCCCGGTTTATATGAGCCGATCCACGGCTCGGCCCCGGATATTGCCGGTAAAGGGATCGCCAACCCGATGGGCACGGCGCTCAGCGCGGCCCTGATGCTGCGTTATTCGTTAAAACTGGATCTGGAAGCCGCTGCATTGGAAAGGGCTGTCGAAGGTTGTATTGAAACCGGGCAATTGACGGGTGACGTGGGCGGAAAATTGAATACTCAGCAAGTCACGCAAGCAATCATTGCAAATTTGAATTAAAAATGAGGTACCTGCTCAGCTATATAAAGAAAGTTGCCGAATTTGAGGTGATTGCGAGTGCGAAGCACTCGCAATCACCTCAAATTCGGGTCTTTTTCACGAGGCTCTAAGACGTTACAAAAGGAGAACTGATCATGACGGTTGAATCAAAGTACGTCTGGATGGACGGCAAACTGGTTGACTACGCCAATGCCACTGTGCCCTTTTTGAGCCCGGCGCTGCAATATGGCCTGGGTGTATTTGAAGGTATTCGCAGCTACGCCACCGATCGCGGCCCAGCGGTTTTTCGCCTGGCGGAACACATGGATCGCCTGGTCGATTCGGCCAAGGTCCTGGGTTTCCGTGAGCTGCCCTTCACATCAGCGGAGATGGCCCAGGCGGTCAAGCAGACCATCGCTGCCAACCATTTTGTTGAATGCTACATCCGGCCTTTGATTTACGCGGACAGCGTCATCCCCGGCCTCAATCTGGATAACAGCACGGTCAAGGTCGGGATCGCTGCCTGGGAATGGGGCAGTTACCTGGGCCAGGAAGCCCTGGAAATGGGTGTACGGGCGAACATATCCTCATTCACCCGCCACCACATTAATGTCACAATGACCAAAGCCAAGGTAACCGGTAATTACACCAACAGCACTCTGGCTAAAACTGAATCGATCCGGCTGGGTTTTGATGAAGCCATTATGCTCGACCCGCAGGGTTACGTGGCAGAGTGCACTGGCGAAAATCTCTTCCTGGTGCGGAAAGGGGTCGTGGTTACACCGCCGACAGCCACCGTCCTGGAAGGCATTACCCGCGATTCGATCCTCACCCTGGCAGCGGACCTGGGGTATAAAGTGGTCGAACAGATGATCAGCCGCGACCAGTTGTACATCGCGGATGAGGTTTTTGTGAGCGGCACCGCGGCGGAGTGTATTGCGGTGCGTGAAATCGATTTCCGCATCATTGGGGCAGGTAAGATGGGCCCGGTGACGCGCGCCATCCAGCAGGCCTTCCATGCCGCAATCCACGGCAAACATGCCCGTTCAGCCGGCTGGCTGGATGTGGTCACCGAGGCCTGATGCGCATCGCCTTTCAAGGGGAACCCGGCGCCTATTCCGAAGCCGCTGTGCTTGAGCACTTCGGTGAGGATGCGATGCCGGTTCCTTGCGAGTCATTTGATGATATATTCTCGGCTGTGACGAGTGAGACCTGCGAATATGGCATGATTCCGATCGAAAATTCACTGGCAGGCAGCATCCATCGTAATTACGACTTACTGCTGAAGAATAATCTCTCGGTGGTGGGTGAGCATTATTTGTACGTCAATCACAACCTGATTGCCATGCCGGGGGCTCAGCTAAGCGAAATCAAACGGGTGATCAGCCATCCGCAGGCCCTGGCTCAATGTGAAGGATACCTGCACAGCCTGAAGGGGGTTAAAATCGAGTCGGTATACGACACAGCCGGAAGCGTAAAAATGGTGCGCCAAATGGGGGATATGACGGTGGCGGCCGTTGCCTCACGCCGCGCTGCTGACCTGTATGGAATGCAGATCCTGGCTGAATTGATCCAGGACAACCCGGAAAACCTGACCCGTTTCCTGGTCATCTCTCCCAGGCCGGGCGAACCCGGCCCAGATGCCAAGACCTCGATCGTATTTTCGTTAAAAAATTTACCCGGTTCGCTGTTTAAGGCCATGAGCGTGTTTGCCTTGCGCGATATCGATCTGACCAAGATCGAATCGCGTCCCCTGGTGGGGAAACCTTTTGAATATTTTTTCTACATCGACTTTGCCGGGTCGATCCTGGACCCGGTAGAGGCCAAAGCCCTGGCACAACTGGGAGAATATGCCATATTCCTGCGGGTCTTTGGGTCTTATCCTCGCCACCGTTATGGTTGAAACGAACGTGGGGATCGAGACTGTGCACACCTGGATCGACCCTATTCCGGCCATTTAGGTCGATTCGGGTGTCCAGGGACCGCAGCGACGGCTGGCGATCTGGCTTACCGGTTTGAGTGGTCACAAAGAGGGGGAGAAGCAGCGCCTGAACCCGCAGACTCATCTATCCCAAACCAGCCACTACCCCGCCATCACTTTCGAGTACGGCGCTCAAGACGATCACGTGCCGCCGGATGGCGCCCAACGTTTCCAACGGGCCCTTCAGAACACTTATCAGGATTGCCCGGTACGTCTGCGGGTGACCCTCCATCCAGGGGTGGGACATAGGTCTACCCACAGATGTGGTCGAACTGCCTGGCATGGTTCGACCAGCATTCGTTTCTCCCAAAGCATTAAGGCATCGACTGACCGGTGAATGAGGCTGATTAAGGGATGAACAGATCAACGACCTCGTTAACGCCCATGGCCTCGAGGCGTTTCTGATCGGTGACCGCTTGCATAATGGTATCCACCTGCTGGGGCAGAAAACGCTGCGCGAGATGGTGATTGAATTTTCCCCACAACCGCGGCAGGGATTCCTGGCGTCGCCGGCGGTGGCCGAGGGGATATTCGATATCCACCCTGGCGGTGTGTGTGCCATCTTTGAAAAAGACCTGAACGGCATTGGCAATCGAGCGTTTGAGCGGGTCCAGGTAGTCCCGGCTGTAGCGTGGGTCTTCTACAACCTCCATTTTATCCCGAAGAGTGTCGATGCGCGGGTCAGTTGCGATGTCGTCTTCATAATCGTTGGCGGTCAGCCCGCCTGTTATCAACCCGATCGCCACCATGTATTGAATGCAGTGATCACGGTCCGCGGGATTATGCAGCGGGCCCTGTTTCGTAATGATGCGCACCGCTGATTTCTGGGTGGTGATCACCACCTTTTCGACCTGGTCTAGCCGATCTTTGACCAGAGGATGCAGTGCCACGGCGGCCTCGACGGCGGTCTGCCCGTGAAATTCGGCTGGATAGGTGATTTTGAACAGCACATTCTCCATGACATACGAGCCATACTTTTGCGAGAAGCTCAAGGGTTTGCCCTCGAGATAGACGTCGTAAAAGCCCCAGGTTGGTGCGGTCAGGGCCGTTGGGTAGCCCATTTCCCCCAGCAGAGCCATCCAGGCCAGGCGCACCCCGCGGCTGGTGGCGTCACCGGCAGCCCAGGATTTTCGCGAACCGGTGTTGGGCGCATGGCGGTAAGTGCGCAGGCTCTGTCCGTCGATCCAGGCGTTTGAGACCGCATTAATAATCTGCTCGCGGCTGCAGCCGAGCATGGCTGACACCACGGCTGTAGTGGCAACTTTCACCAGGATGACGTGATCCAGACCCACGCGGTTAAAGCTGTTTTCCAGGGCGATCACGCCCTGGATTTCGTAGGCCTTGATCATGGCGGTGAAAACTTCATGCATGCGCATGGGCGCCCGGCCCTTCGCCGCCGCGGCCTGGGACAGCCAATCGGCTGTAGTCAGGATGCCGCCCAGGTTATCAGATGGGTGACCCCACTCGGCTGCCAGCCAGGTATCGTTGAAATCCAGCCATCGAATCATTGCCCCCAGGTTGAAGGCGGCTGTCACCGGATCCAGTTGGTAGGTCGTGCCGGGCACACGCGCACCTTTGGGAACCTTGCTTCCCGGGACCAGCGGGCCGAGGAGGCGGGTGCAGGCGGGGAAAGCCAGCGCTTCCAGCCCACAGCCAATGGCATCAATGAAGCATAAATGCGCGGTCCGGTAAGCCTCTTCGCTCAGGATTGGCCCACCCGCTGCGTAATCGGCGATATCGACCAGTGCCTGGTCTGGCGCAGGTCGTGTTCCGCGTTTTTCAGGGGGGTCAGACACGTTTATTGACCGGTAGGTAGGGACGGGGCTCGGGACCAATGTAAGCAGCGCTAGGGCGGATGATGTGATTATCGACGCGCTGCTCGATGATATGCGCCGTCCAGCCGGCGGTGCGCGCCATCACAAAGAGAGGAGTAAACAATGGCGTCGGAATACCCATCATGTGATAGACCACCGCGCTGTACCAATCCAGGTTAGGGAACATGTGTTTTTCTTCCCACATCACATCTTCGATGCGCTCAGCGATGTCACACAAGGTTTCATCCCCATAATCTTTACACAAATTACAGGAGATCCCTTTCAAGATCCTGGCGCGTGGATCCGAAACCGTGTAAACCGGGTGTCCGAAGCCGAGGATGATACCTTTATTGGCCAGAATGCGGCGAATATCGCTGCCGGCTTCTTCGGGGTTGCGGTAGCGATGGATGACTTCCATAGCGCCCTCGTTGGCCCCACCGTGTTTTGGGCCACGCAGCGCGCCAATCGCCCCGGTGATGGCCGAATACAAGTCGGAACCGGTACCGGTGATCACCCGCCCGGTGAAGGTTGAGGCGTTAAATTCATGCTCGGCGTAGAGGATCAGGGACACATCCATGGCATGCTCGTGCAGCTCGCTGGGTTTGCGCCCGGTGAGCAGGTGGAGGAAATGGCTGGCGATGGAGTCGTCATCCGCATCGGTATCGATGCGCTTGCCATTGCGCGAATAATGATACCAGTACATCAACATTGAGGGAAAAATCGCAAGCAGGCGGTCGGCAATCTGGCGTGTGCCATCCAGGCTGTGATCGTCTTTTTCGGGCAGAACGGTACCAAGCATCGAACAGCCGGTGCGCAGCACATCCATGGGGTGAGCGCCGACCGGGATCTCTTCCAAAACCGTTTTTACCGGCGTTGGTATACCCCGCATGGTTTTCAAACGCATCCTATATCTTGTGAGTTGCGACAGGGTGGGAAGTTCACCATAAATAAGGAGATAAGCCACCTCTTCAAAGGTGGACTGGTCGGCCAGATCGTTGATATCGTAACCTCGAAAATGGAGGTCTTTGCCGCTGGGACCGACCACGCAGATCGCCGTCCGCCCAGCTTCAACTCCGGAAAGATCGACTGATTTCTTTTTGAAAATTTGAACAGCCTGTTGATCACTCATGGTGCTCCTCCTTGTGAAACAATTGATCGAGTTTTTGTTCAAAGGCTTCATAATCCAGAGCCTGATAAAGATCCGAGCGTGTCTGCATCAATGGCAGGACACTCGCCTGGGTGCCTTCCTGGCGTAAGGTCTCGTAAATCTTGATGGCAGCCGCGCTCATCGCGCGAAAGGCGGAAAGGGGGTAAAGCGCCAGGCTGACGCCCACGCTGCGTAATTCGTTAAGGGTGAAGAGGGGTGTGAGGCCAAATTCGGTCAGGTTAGCCAGGATGGGCACGTGGACCGCGCTTGCAATCGCCTGGTAAATGGACAGTTGGCTCACCGCCTCAGGAAAAATCATGTCTGCGCCAGCTTCCACGCACGCGCTGGCCCGGTCGATGACCGATTGCAGTCCTTCGACAGCCAGGGCGTCGGTGCGCGCCATGATCACAAAACTGGCGTCAATCCTCGCATCGACCGCGGCTTTGACCCGGTCAACCATTTCATCTAAGGGCACGATGGCTTTACCTGGACGATGGCCGCAGCGTTTGGCCTGCACCTGGTCCTCGATATGTATGCCGGCCGCATCCACTTTGATCAACGCTTTGACCGTGCGGGCGATATTAAATGCACTGCCAAAGCCAGTGTCGATGTCTACCAGCAGCGGCAATGCACTGGTATCGGTGATGCGACGCGCGTCGATGAGGATGTCATCCAGGGTGATGATGCCCAGGTCGGGGACACCCAATGAAGCGGCTGAAACCCCGCCGCCGGAGAGATAGAGGGCGCGGAACCCGCTGCGTTCTGCCAGCCGGGCGGCGTAAGCATTGATCACCCCGACCACCTGCAGCGGCTTTTCAAGGTTAAGCGCGCCGCGTAAACGGGTTCCAGGTGAGGTTTGATCGAGCATAGTACATAAATTATATCTCCATTACCCTTAAAGTGGTGCCGGGATCAAGCGCGTACAGGTTATTTGTGATCAGGATCGAGTGATTTATAAGATCACTCGGATGCGGAATAATATTGCAAACCCTCAATTAAGAGGTTTGCGCCGCTTCTCCCAAAATATTGAGGTCATTCGATATTGAAATTCCAAAGGAGGAACGAATAAAGTTTGTGGACGTGGTGCAAGTAGAATAGCACGCCATTATATTAGCATAAATGTTCTATATTTGCAAGCGAAAGATGTTGGGCTGCGTTTTAGAATGCATGTTCTGCGTTTTGATGGTTAAGATTTAATCATCCGAATTTAAATTGGGTAAAATCGAGAGGTTTTCAACATGACTTTTACCAAAAGCGATGAAAGGCAGGGGTTAATCGATGTCAGCCACGTGGTGGAAGATGGTTTGATCACTTATAAAGGGCTGCCTGCGCCGGTCATCTGTGATTATCTCAGCCGGGAGGAATCCCGTTCGCATTACAGCGGTGGCGCCGAGTTTTATATCGGCAAAATTGAGATGGTGGCGAATACCGGTACGTACGTCGACAGCCCATTTCACCGTTTCGCGGATGGGAAGGATCTTTCCGAGCTGGCGCTGGCATCCCTGGCCAATCTGGATGGGATTGTGATCCGTGTGAGCGGCCGAGATGTGCGGGCAGTTTCCCTGGTAGATTTGATTGGGGTGGACGTGCGCGGCAAAGCAGTATGGGTGCACACCGGGTGGGACAGCCACTGGAAGACCGACCAGTATTTTGAAGGTCATCCTTACCTGACGCGCGACGCTGCCCTGGCCGAGCCAGTATTGCTGAATGATGCGCATAACGTCCGGCGGGTGCTTGGGCTGATGGATCGAGTGACCGCTTCGATTGCAACCGTGCAACCGCGCCGGACCGTAAAAATGAGGCTTTCAAAACGTTGAGCCAGGGTATGGGGACCTGTTGGAGCGTGCCCGTGCAGGGGCGACCCGCCGTGGCTGGCAGACACCCGGTCAGCCGGTAGATATCGCTCGAAGGGACCTGTTCAGGCCAGGTTGGGTCGCCCATACACCGGAGGGCACACACCCTGGCCGCAGCCCTGCCACACTATTCAGGTGTGTATACCCAGGTCTGGCTGGAACAGGCACAATCGCCTGATCAAGCCGGTTGGATCCGTCTGATCCTGCAGTTTGACACATTCGAGTCGGCGCGAGATCGGCTGCTGAGTTTTGGTGGGGCGGTTGAGGTATTGGAGCTATTGGCTTTGCGCCTGAGCATCCAGGATTTTTCGGTTCAAATTGTCCGGCGCTACCCGGATTGATGGTTGTGTCTGGCGCAGGTCCTTGGGATGCGCTTGTGAACCCGCGTATGGTATGATTGAAAACAGCCACAGAAAGGAACTGGTGATGGCGCAAAATCCCTCCTCTTCTCTTAACGAACATGATCTTCGCCAACAGCTCGCTATTCCGGCAGATGCGAAGAACGTGCTGGTCTTTGCCGAGAACAGCCACTGGGACCCGAATTGGTTGCTCACTTCAGAAGAATACTTTACTCGGTTCGTGCGCCAGAACCTGGATCAGGCGCTGGATGAACTGGTGCGCGATCCCCGGCGCGTCTATTCCGTCGAATGTGTTTTCTTCTTGAAACGTTTTTGGGACGAGTGTCCCCAGCGCCAGGCCGTGATCCGTGACCTGGTCAATCAAGGACGACTGCGCATGACCAGCAGCGGCGTCACCACTGCCGATTCACTGCTGCCATCTGAAGAAGCCCTCATGCGCGATTTTTTGATTGGGCAGGAATGGTTGCGATCCAATGGCATGACCCAGGAACCGCGGCTGGCCTATTTTCCGGACAGTTTTGGCTATTCTCACGCGCTACCTTCGCTGCTCAATGCTGCCGGGTTTGATCAGGCAGGAATCACGCGAATTGATGGGATGCTTTTTCCTGGCTGTGACGTTGGATTGAAAGCCCAGTTCTATTGGGAGGGTTCTAGCGCGGCCACCTTGCTCAACCAAGAAAAAACGCTTGATTTTATCTGGCGCGACTCCGACGGTGGGGAAATCATCTGCCATTGGAATGCCTACACCTACGGCCAGGGAGATATGCTGGCTTACAGCGGAATTGCCCGGGTCTACATCTTTAATGCTGCCATGCAAAACCGCACGGATTGGAATGTGACCCGGCGGATCAACCAGTACATCAAAGAATTACGACCTATCTCGCGTACGCCTTATATGTTCTGCCCGATCGGGATGGATTTTAATGCGCCTATCCCCAACCTGATTCCGCTGCTGGACCGGTATAATCAGAAGCATTACCCACAGAGCGGTGTGTGGGTCGTAAACGCCGGTCTGAGTGATTATCTTGCCCTGGTGGACTGCCACCGCGACCGGCTGCCGGTGCTGGCGTTTGATCCCAACCCCTATTGGACCGGTTTTTATTCGTCACGGCCCAGCCTGAAACAATTGAGTCACAGCGTGATCGATGCGCTTCAGTTGGCTGAGCAGTTGGCCTTATTACCTGTGGATGCTGACGCTCCCTGGCCGGATGGCGAAGCTGAGACCCTGGCTAATGACCTTAAACCGGCCTGGTATCAGGCGATCGTTTCCAACCATCATGATTTCATCACCGGAACGGCGACCGACCGGGTGGTAGAAACTGAGCAGGTTCCATTTTTGAAGCAGGCGATGGCCGCGGCCGAGGCGGCAATCATCCGCTTAGAAAAACGACTCCCTATTTTTTTGCCATCCAGGATCGAATCTATCGATCTGCCGGAGTGGCGCCAGAAGGACGGCGTGATCGAGATTTGCACACCATTTTATGCGCTCGACCTGGCGGAAGCGGTGGGTGGGTGCATCGTGCGCGCCTGGCACCCTGTGACCCACCGGCCCCTTTTAGGTGGGCTGTCTAATGACATCATCAGTTTTGTGGATAGCGGTGGGGTTTGGCGCATGGGGCATGAACTGCCCGGGGGGAGTTTTACAGAGGTGGCGCGATCCAGCCAGCGGCCTGCGCCGTTGGTGGTGCGATCGCTGCCGGGCTGCATCGAAGTGACCGGGAGCTTCACCCTGGATGGAATGGAACTTCGTCGCAGGCTGATCTTCCGCACCGATACCCCCGTGATTCGCTTTAGCCTGCGCGGTAAAGCGTCTGAAAAACGAACGCTTCTGGCACGCTTTGAGACAGGCCTGCAACCGGATGCATTGATGATGGATGAACCCGGTGGCGTCGTCTCCCGGCCATTTTCACGCAAATATCAACCTACATTCTGGCCACAAAAGAGTTTTGTCCACCTCCAGGCAGGAGATGGACACCGCGGCCTGGCCTTATTACGCGGCCTCCCGGGCGCAGCGGCTTGTAATCACGGGGGTACGCTGGACCTGATCACCCACCGCAATGCCCTGCAAGAAAAGGCTTTTGGCTTTATAAAACTGCCTGGCCATCCGGTCGAGGGGCATGAGAATTTGGTGACCCAGGCCGAGTATGGTCTCCTCTTTACCCAGGGGGGCAGTTGGCTGGATTATCACCTCCCTCGTTTAGCTCGCAGGGTGATGGGCAGTGATCCGGACTCGACCACTCGTCGGGCAACGCTGGATAACGTTATGGACTGGTTGGTGATGGTCGATCCGCTGGATGCCCAGGTCGTTTCGGTCAAGCCGGCTGACCGGGGAGAAGGCTGGATCGTGCGCATCCTTGGGCCAGCGATGATGGGCCAGCCGGTGACGCTGCGGCCGGCTCGCCAGCCCCTGAATGGCGCCTGGTTGGTGGATGCCCGCGAGCGCGATCAAAAAGCCTTGAAGGTGATCGATGGGTCTGTCCGCCTGGTGATGCCCGGCTCGATCGCAACAGTCCGGATGACCTGGAAAAATTAATAAAAAAGGGCGCCCCCGCTACTTCTTCGGGCTGCGCCCTTTCATTTTCTGAGGTAAAAGCGGCGGTCAGGCTTGAATCGAGGGCAGGTAGATCCGGCTGGTGGATATAGGAGAAACGCCATTCAACGAGAACGCGGTTAAATGACTGCTTTCATCCGTGATGTACAAAACGCCATTGACCACGACCGGACTTTCCCAGTGGATTCCACCGATGGGTGAACTGCTCCAGAGCTGACTGCCAGTGAGTGGATCGAGCCCCAGGACCTTTCCACTGCTGGCATAGAATAGGATCCCATTGACCAGGACTGGCGAACTGCCACCCGTGGCATTCGACCAGACTGGCGACAGGCTGGGATTGCCAGAAGAATCCACTTTGATTTTGATACCGGATATGCCGTTGGCGGTGGTGACAAATGTCCAGGCCGAACTGTCCGCCGGGTTGCTCCAGGTTGCGGGTGAGCTGAATACCTCTCCACCCTGGGGCACTGGGATAATGGGGCCTATTTCTCCTGCGGTATGACCCGTCCCGCCTTGTCCGCTGAGATTATCCAGGTTGATCAACCGCAGCAGTTGGTCTTTACCACCCTGGACCGCCATATGGAGGATTTTACTGTTGGGTGGAGTGGGCAGGATGGCGGGGGCCGTGCTGCCTAAATCGGCATCAGTTTTTTGAAGGTCCAGGTAATTGGCGGGGGTATAGGTGTCTAGAGGGTTTCCATTTGCGCCCGTGCCATCCGGGTTTAGGGCGAAAACTGTGTCGCCCCAATGATGGTTGGCCGGGTTGTAAGTCCCGTTTCCGGTGGACATGTAGATTTTCTGGGTATCCTTGTCAAAGACAACCCCTGGGCGTGCCCAGATGGCAGTTTGTACTTCGGGACAGTCTGGTATGCCGGGTGTTTCGGCAAAATGGACGGCCTGATCGCTGCATAAGGCGTTAAAAACGCGCTGGCTGCCGTCAGCCAGGTTGATCGCGGTGATATGCCCCTGGTAGTCCCCGCGATCGCCCAGATTACCCCCGTTCGACACATACAGGTAGCTGGCGCCGATGTTGGTTGTGGCGATACTTAACGCGGGGGATTCTTTCTCATTGTATGGTTTTAAAGTGGCTGTTTCGGGCCAGCCGCCGTTCTTTATTTCAGTTCCGTCACCGACCTGGTATTTGTGCACGGCGCCATCCAACCCATAACTATAGATGAAATTGAGATTGGGGTCGATGGCTGGAGACGAAGCGGTGTAGCAGGGTCCACCTGTATTATTGATCTGGCAGGAACCCGCCGGGTACTGGTGTGACCAGATTTCGCCGCCGGTGAAGGCATCCAAAGCGAGGATGTGCCCCGCCTTGGTCGTGAGGAACAGCAGATTGCGCTGCCCCTTGGGGGTCGAGACGTTGCTAAGATAAACCAGTGCGCCATCTTCGATGGCGGGTAGAGTCACCTGATACAGTCTGGCAAGAGTTTTAACGTTCGAGGGTGTGATGGTGGTTTCGACGGCGTTGACGCCGGTATGTTCGGAACTACCGTTGAACTGCAGCCAGTTATAACTTGAAGGGGTGGGTGTTTTAGGACCTGTGGTGGACGTGAGGACAGTGGGTGGGGTATGGGCTAAAGTTTCGACCGGCGTACCGGTTGGCAGCGCCTGACTGGTGGTCGTGGGACCGCTGGTGTTATACGGCTGGTTGGTTTGGGTAGCAGGTAATCCAGCGGTTGGTGATGGACTGGCGGTCGCGGGCGTGCATTGGACGCACAACAGAGACACCAGACTGATCAGGCTCAGGTTAATCACAAAAGAACGGTGCATGGTGTTTATTTTTCCTCCCATGGATCGATAGTTGGATGGCAAAGGATGCCTAATTCTAAATAATATCCTTTTAATCTTATAATTAGATTAAATGATCTTAACTACTCAGCCATGAGGAGCGAGACACTTCAAATTCGGGCCTTATTAACGTGTGCCTTAGCTTTAGCAAATGACCCATTTCTCAATGCGATGAAACACACCGATCATGTCTTCTTATTGCGGGATGGTATCCCTGCCCCTCCTGGAGTGTGCACCCCAAGATGGGTGTGGGCTGATTTTGGCTCGGGGAGAGGCGCCTTCACCCTGGCCCTGGCCGATCTACTTGGCCAAGGGTCCACGATCTATTCGATTGATCATTCTGGCTCTGACCTACTCGAACAGCAGTTTGAGCTGAACCAGCGCTTTTCAGGCGTGAGTGTGCATTATCTAAACCAGGATTTTAACTCAGCGCTTGCCTTACCCCCTCTGGATGGCATTGTGATGGCCAACGCGCTGCATTTTCAGCGAAACAAGGAAAGGACTTTGCAGAGAGTGAAAGGTTATTTAAAACCTGGCGGGCGTTTTATACTGGTGGAATACAACGCGGATAAAGGTAACCCGTGGGTGCCTTATCCGCTTTCGATGGCTTCCTGGGTAAGCCTGGCCGGACGGTGTGGATTTGTTGCTACGAGCCAACTGGCCAGGGTTCCCAGCAGCTTTATGGGGGAGATTTACTCCGCGCTCAGCCTGGTACCTTAGATAGTTACTACTCAGGCCCCTGTGAAAAAGACCCGAATTTGAGGTATTTGCGGGTGCGAAGCACCCGCAAATACCTCAAATTCGGCAACTTTCTTCGCATGGCTGAGCTGGTACTTTAGATCAAGCCATCGAACAGCTTGATCGCGGATAGCTTCTGGTGTTCCAGCTTACGGCGCTGTTTGGCGAGAAAAGCCGGGCGGAACGGCAGGTGTGTCTCGATATTTTTAAGGTAGGGCCGGTTATAAAAGGCGGGCGATTGGGTCGCGGAATCGATCAAGAGCGGATTGATGCACCGCGCGATCAACTCCTTGAATTCCAGGGATACTGGACTGGCGAAGGGTTCCATCAGGGTAAACACCTGGGTTCCCAGGTTAAACAACTGGTTGGTGATCGCATCCAACTTCCAGGCGCGGGAGGTATGAGTAAAGAGGGTTAAGATGCCATCCTGGCGATCACGCGCCAGGTCTTCCAGATCATCTATCAACTGGGTAAAGACCCCGTAGCCGTACATGAACTCGGCCTGGATGGGAAGCAATGACCCGGCCACCAGGCAGCCATCGGCGACCACTGCCATGCCGCCTTTTTCAAAGCTCAAGCCGAGTACATCCACTTCGTAAGGCGAGGTTGCACCAAGGTGCAGGCCGCGGTGCAGGCGCAAGCTGCGGGTCTGGGCCAGATGAATAGCCAACAGGTTTTCATAGACCTGTGGATAGTGGGACCGGTCGAACTGGTTTTCGATCATTTTGACCAGGTCGAAGATGGCCTGCTCGCTGTGGTTCATTGGAACCATATCCTCGCCAACCAGGCGGAGGCGGAGGTGGTCATTGAATAGTTTTTTGGCGTTGGGGCTGATCGAAGGATCGTCAAGATAGTTATCGGTGTATGGGTAAAGCATACTATAGGCAAACACGGCCGGGGTCAATTCGACCGGGAGATCCAGAATAAGCTGTAGAAAATTCATGGTCAGCACATTCCGGCTGGCCTGGTAGATATCTTCCGAGTCGATCGACGCATCAAATTCACGCGCCTTCTGGGCAAATTCGCGGGCAATCTCTACGAAGTGGTATTTTTTTACCAGCTCCAGGTGGCGGTCTTCCACACCCAGGCTGGTCTTGGCAAAAGCGAACACGGCGGATTGAATGCGCTCCTGGATCGCCTGCCTGTCCTTGGGATCCCGGGGAAGGTGTTTGATTTCGAATACCAACCCATCGAGTAAACGGGCTGCCTGTCCTTCCAGGCGCCCCTGTTCTCTGGCAGAATAGGTTTTTCCCAGGTCAGGCAGATCGGTTGGGCAGGCGTACCAGAGACGGGTAAACTTTTCTAATAATCCAGGGGTCAGAGCGGTGATCGAAACTTCCTGAAAAACCGGGTTTAATGTCTGTCGGTTGAGCATGGGCATAGAATTCTCCCTAAAAACAAACCGAACAACAGGCTGGCCAGTAAGACATTTATTTATTGCCCAGACTTTTGATCGAGCCGATCCCTGAGATGGATTGAGTCACCTGCGGCCGGCCGTAATAGAAGGTCGATCCAGCCCCCGAGATATGCGCGGCGAGGTTGTTTTGAGCCCAGACTGTGGCGTTGCCTGCCCCGCTGATCTCGATTGTGGATGATTGGGTTTGCAGGTCAGGGGTGTGGTAATTACCTAACCCACTCATGTGGGAGTTTTGTTGAGATACCTTGCCAGCGATGTTCACATTACCTGTGCCGCTGACGGTGGTGGTGAGTGCATTGGCTTCCAGCTTATCCAGGGTGATATTGCCTGCCCCGCTGATGCTGATCGAGAGAGAGTCGGCCTTCAGGGTGGCGGTGTGGATGCTGCCTGCACCGGAAAGGTCGAAGGACTTGAGGTTCTTTATCGCCAGGTTGAAGTTAATTGGGCGGGTGGGTTGGACCGAAGTCCGGCTGGCTGTTTGATCTTCATAGATATAAAGGGTGCTGCCCTTTACCTCAGTGACGATGTGGGAAATGATATTGTCTTCCGCTTCGATCTCAAGCGACTCGTTCTCTCCCTGGGTCAAAGTAACGTCCCCGATGCCCGAAAGTGAAACTGCATCAAACCCGCTAACCTCCCGTTTTTCGGTGATGACATGCCCCGATCCGCGGATGACGCTGAACTGGCAGGCGCTCAGGGTGAGCGCGGCGATGGTGATAAAAATAATGATGTAACTTTTAACGTTTTTCATACTTTCTCTCCTGCTTATCTGGATGTGATAGGGTCTCACCCTAACTGTTCCTCACACATTTACTTACGCAGAAGGGTTATAAAAGTTTCGGCTCTCCAGAATTTCTCGTGGAATGCCAGACATTACTTGCCGTCCAGCCGCTTTTTAAACTGATAACAGGCTATTCCGTCCTTGAATTCATCGAGAATGCTATATACAGTATAACCCTGTCGCTGGAAAAACTCCGGCGCCTGCCGGATGGTATTTGTATTTCCACGAATCAGGATAAGAATATGCCCAGGGTTGTGCGAAGGTGCACCCTGATTTGCGCGCGTTTTCTTCCGCTGCTGTGATGAGGTGAGAGCCCACGCCCTTTCTTCGCTATTTGCGTATTCTTCCGAGATCGTCATTTTAGAAGCATGATACCGTTTATACTCCAATTGGTTTTTCAGCGTCTTAAATGCCTTCCAATCCTCCGGTCGGTCCATCATTGATGTGATGGTATTCGCGCAGGCTTCGATGGTCATTTCGAATGTGTTTACGGTGATATCGTATGTTGCATGCCCGTGAATATGCTCATACTGCCATTTCGCCTGTCCTGGACTCCGGTCTCCGCGTTCGCGTTCTCGGCGTTCCAATTCTTCCAACGGGCAATCCACCCCGACAAACAGGACGGGATGGTTGCTCCATTCAAAAAAATTACTTTCTCTTTCTCCTTCATCTCCCTGCCTTTCAATGATCTCCAGCCATTCCAACGCCTCTTTCTACCGTTGGAATGCGCCGCAAATGCGAAGTTAATGGAGTGTATTCAGGATGGTTTGAACCAGTCCGGGACCGGCAAAGATCATGCCGGTGTAGAGCTGGATCAGGACTGCGCCGGCGTCTAATTTTTCGCATGCGTCCTGGGGGTTCATGATCCCACCCACGCCAACCACCGGCAGATGGGACTGTTTTACGATGTAGCGGATGATTTCGGTGCTGAGTGAGCGCAGCGGCGCGCCGCTCAGCCCGCCGTCCTGGCTGCCCAGTGGAGAGTGTAAGCCGGTGCGGCTGAGGGTGGTGTTGGTGGCGATGACTCCATCCATACCGGTGGCTTCTATGGCAGCCATGGCGTCATCGATCTCTGACCAGGATAAGTCGGGGGCCAGCTTGACCAAAATGGGCAGCGGGCGGTTCAACATTGGGAGCAGCGCCTGGCGCTGGTGGGACACTTCACCCAGCAGTGCTTCGAGGGCTGCGCGGCTCTGCAACTTGCGCAAATCGGGGGTGTTGGGCGAGCTGACGTTGATAGCCAGGTAGCCCGCGACGGGGGCAAAGGAGCGGATCAGGCTGGTGTAATCTTCCGCTGCCTTTTCGAGCGGAGTCACTTTATTTTTTCCCAGATTAACCCCCAGGACAGCGCCGCCGTAGACTCCGCTTTCGCCAGCCAGTTTGCGCAAGCAGGCCACGACCGGGTCGGCGCCGCGGTTGGGGAAACCCATTCGGTTGATCACCGCCTCTTCAGCCGGGATGCGAAAGACGCGCGGCGCCGGGTTGCCCGGCTGAGCGCGCGGGGTGATGGTGCCAATTTCGATGTGGCCGAAGCCCAGGCTCGCCAGACCAGGGATTGCTTCCCCTTCTTTGTCGTAGCCAGCGGCAAGCCCAACCGGGTTTGGAAAGGTCAGACCAAAAGCTTTGACCGGCGGGCCGGAATAATGGGACGCAAAGACACGCTGTAAGATGGGTACTACCAGGGGCACTGCGCCTGCCAGGCGCAACATATTCACTGTGAGATGATGGGCTGTTTCCGGATTCATGCGGAAAAACCCGGGGCGTAAGATGGAGGTATACAGGGTGTTAATCATTCTGATGTAAAAATTTCCTTACCGCCTGGATTTGCTGGCCGGGGACGCGCTGGTTGGCTTCCCAATGGTCCAGCAGCCACGAGAGGGTGAACACGGTGTGGAGGGAATAACCGGCTGCTTCCAGGGCCTGGCGCGCGCCAGACTGGCGGTCGATCAACACGATCACATCTTTGACCTGCAGCCCGGCCGCGGCCAATTTGTCGATGGCTTCAAATTTGCTTCCACCGGTCGTAGCCAGGTCGTCCACCACGGCCACGCGCTCACCCGGCTGATACAAGCCCTCAATTTCAGCGCGGGTGCCGTATTCTTTGACCTCTTTGCGCGGGTAAATCAACGGCCACCCGCCTTGCAAGCTGATGGCGGTGCCGATTGGTAATGCGGCGTAGGGCAGAGCGGCGATCCGGTCGAAGGTAAGACCGGTCAGGATGGTTTTATAGGCCGTGGCCACCTGCCAAAGCAGGAGCGGGAAGGAAACTAACTGGCGCAGGTCCAGGTAAATCGGCGAGACCAGGCCCGATTTCAAGGTGAACTGGCCAAATTTGACACACCCTGCCCGAAGCAGGCCTTCCGCGATATTCGCTTTTAAGCCTTCCAAGGGTGAACCTTGCACAGGCTGCGGGCGCGGTTTGGATGTGATTTCCTGGCGAGCCAGGTTGATCTGATCGCGCAGGTCCAGGGCCGCCTGGCGGGGATCTTTCGCTTGCGAGATCGCCCGCGAAACTGGCACAAGCAGGCCAAGCCCATCCGGGCGCAGGCCGGCTTCGAGGGCCGTGGCCAGATCACCCCCCTGAGCACCCACACCTGGCGCGAGAATCCACAAGTCAGGCGCCAGCGTCCGCACCCGGCTAAGCGCCTGGGGGTGGGTGGCACCCACGACCAACCCCAGGTTGTCGCGCGTGTTCCATGTGATGGCCAGGTGGGTCACCTGTTCGTAAACTCGGATGATGGCCGGCCCGATCGCCTGGTCGATCAGCAGGGTCAAGTCTTGCAGGTCGCCTGAACCGGGGTTGGATGTTTTTGCCAGCAAGAAGGCGCCGTATTCCGGGTCAGCGATGAAAGGGTCCAACGCGTCGCGCCCAAGGTATGGATTGAGGGTAATTGCGTGCGCTTTGAGGACCTGGAAAGCTGAACGAGCGTATGCCTCCGCGGTGGAGGCGATATCGCCGCGCTTGGCATCCAGGATCACCGGGATGCCCTGGGGCACAGCCGCAATCACATCCTGGAGAACCTGCCAGCCTTCTGCGCCAAAGGCCTCAAAGAAGGCTGCATTGGGTTTAATGGCCAGAGCCAGGTCGTGGGTGGCTTCGATCAGGCGCAGGCAGAAATCCTTCGCGGCTGCCGCGGTGGGGGCGGAAAGGTCAGACGTATGGGGATCCAGGCCGACGCACAGCAAGGAATTAATCGAACGAGCGCGCGCTTCCAGGCGAGAGAAAAAGCTCATGGTTTCACCTCTTGTTTTAATTAATCCGGGTTGGCAGGCTGATCGGGCAGCGGGCTTAAGCCTTGCCGAGTACCATGGCCAGCAAAGCCATCCGCACGTAGAGCCCGTATTCCATCTGGCGGAAGTATGCTGCGCGCGGGTCATCATCGACTTCCATACTGATCTCGCCGACCCTCGGTAAGGGATGCATCACAATCATCTGCTCTTTAGCCTTTTTCATTAAGTCTGGGGTCAAAACGTAAGCACTTTTAACCGTCTCGTAAGCTTCTGGCTCAGTGAAGCGTTCTTTTTGGACGCGGGTGACGTAGAGCACATCCGTGGTGGGGAGGACCGCCTCGAGTTGGGTATATTCAGCCTGCGGAATACTTTTTTCGTCGAGTTCCGCCACAATTTCGGAGGGCATGCGCAGGATATCCGGTGAGACGTAATTGATTTTGATCTTGTACAGGGATAGCAGGCGGGCCAGCGAATGCACTGTGCGCCCGTATTTTAAATCGCCCAGCATGGTTACGGTCAGGCCATCGATCTGATTTAACTCTTCTTTGATGGTAAACAGGTCGAGCAAGGCCTGAGTGGGATGTTCTCCGACGCCGTCGCCAGCATTGATCACTGGCTTGCGTGCGTATTGGGCTGCCAGGGCGGCTGAACCGACCTCGGGATGGCGCAGGACGATGACATCTGCATAAGCTTCCAGGGTGCGCACCGTATCCGGGAGGGACTCGCCCTTTGAGACGGAGCTGTAACGCACTTCGTTAATCGGGATTACGCTGCCACCCAGGCGTTCCATGGCCGAAGTAAACGAAGAAGAGGTGCGGGTGGACGGTTCGTAAAACACGCTGGCGAGGATCTTGCCCTTGAGCAGGTCGAATGAGCCCACGCGCAGGACCATTTCGCGCATTTCATGGGCGATGGCAAAAATGTATTTCAGATCGTCGCGGCTGAACTGTTTCACCGAGAGGATGTCTTTGCCATAAAAAGGGGCTTGCTGGTGGTCGCCAAAAGGCAGATGCGGATTGGTTGAATTGGTAATGGGCGTGATCATTTGAATTGACTCCTATCATGGATTTGACGAATATCTTGCCCACTTCCAGGGGCTGCCAGCACCTGGCCATGGGCATAAGCTTCTCGCCCACGCAGAACCACCTTTTCCAGGCGGCCAGTGACTTGATGGCCTTCAAAAGGCGTCCACGCGCAGCGGGTATAAGTCTGACTGGCACGGATCTCGCTCCGCGCAGCCGGATCGATTTCGATCCAGGTTTCTGGCTGATCGGGCAGGCCGAAAATGCGCCGGGGGTTGGTGACCATGCGCAAAACCAGGTCGTCCAGGCTCAAGCGGCCTTCGCTTACCGCGGTGAGGAAGAGAGGGAGAGCGGTCTCCAATCCCGGGAAACCGGGGGGCGGGTTCTTTCCGTCCTTTTCTGCCAGGGTGTGAGGCGCATGATCAGTTGCAAAGACGTCGATCACAGCCAGGTTTTCCCAAAGAGCATCTCGGTCAGCAGGCACTGCCAGGTCGGGGCGCACTTCACATCGCCCGGGGCCGATGGCCGGCGCATCTTTCTCGGTAAGGAAAAGGTGATGCGGTGTGACCTCGCAAGTAATTTTTAGCCCGCGTTCTTTGGCGGCACGGATCAGCATTATCTCGTCCCGGCGCGAAACATGACAGAGATGCAGCGGGCGGCGGTTAAGGGAAGCGAGTAAGATGGCCGCCGCCAGGGTGCGCCCTTCGGCGTGGACGGCAATGGGACGTCTGCTTGCGCCAGACCGGCGGGGCCAGTTGGACAGGTGGGCAGCCCAGAGCAGCATGTCGTCCAGGCGCAATGGACCGTAAGTCTTGTCCAGGTACATTTTCAGACCGGCTGACTGGCGCACCAGGCGGGGGTCCCAGACCGTGTTATCTGGACCGGCTCCCAGGTACAATCCATAATCGCAGCGCGCTTTCTGGCGCGCGGCGGCCTGGACCAACGCCAGGCTGTGGGCGTCCACTACGGGGGGATTGGTATTGGGCATTGCCAGCAGCATTGTAAATCCGCCGGCAAGGGCAGCCGCGGTACCGCTGTCCCAATCTTCTTTATAGGCAGCGCCGGGTTCGCGCATGTGCACGTGCGGGTCAATTAATCCGGGTAATCTCATCAGGTTTTATGCTCCCATCAAGTTTCTGCCGCAGCCACCGAAAAATGACAAAAAAAAGAGAGCCTTGGAAAAGGCTCTCTTTCAAAAATGAAACACTTCACCCAGCCGGGTTTGTTTCAAGACGTGTTTGGGTTTCGGATTCTTATTCACATGGCTCATACCGCGTTTTATTCTACGCGGAATTTGTATTCTGTCAAGGGATTTTAATTGGCTTTAACCAGAACCATCAGGCAATTTTTGCTTACCTGTTGGCCCGGCTTGACCGCCACCTGTGTCACACACCCGGTGATGTCTGAACGCATCTGCATTTGCATCTTCATCGATTCGAGAACCACCAGGGTCTGTCCTGCAGTCACGCTGTCACCTTCTTTTACACACACATTGACCACCAGTCCGGGCATGGGCGCGTACAGCGCGCCAGCGGCCTGGACCTCGCTGCGGCGGCGCCTGTGTGGGCGTTCGGGTTCAACCCTGGCGATGAAGCGCCGTCCGCTCACCTGCACCTCGTAGGAATCGACTTCCTTGCTGAGGATGGTCATTTCAAGCGAGCGCTGTCCCTGGTCGAGCATGTGCAGACCATTTCCGTTCAAGGTGACCAGGTTATTCTGGATGGGCTGGTTGTCGACCAACAAATTGTTGCCCTTGATTTTTACCTGATATTCGTGGTTATTGATGGAAACATAATAATCTGACATGAGACCTCGTGATTAAGTTGGTTCTCCAGGATTGGCCGTGGAATGGGGGGATTCACCACGGAAAGCCATTAAGTACTGCTCATTTGCTCGCCCCACGCGGTTTGACGCCAGGGGTTGGATTGGACTGTAGAATGGCGGGTTTCGACAGGCTGGTGGCGCAGGCGGTGGGCATATAGGGCCGCCGCGACGGCTGCATCCCTTTCCAGTGTGGGTTCATCAGGCTGTTTTTCGGGCGTAAACTGCTCCAGGTATGTGGTGGTGACTTCCCCGGCGACGAATTTGGGGCTCTCAATGACCTGCTTGAGGAAGGTCAGGTCGGTGGGCACCCCGGCGATGGTGAATTCATTCAACGCGCGGCGCATGCGCCGGATGGCCTCGGGACGAGTTTCACACCAGGCAATTACTTTGGCCAGCAGGGAGTCGTATTCCGCGGTAACGGGCATACCCAGGTAGAGAGCGCTGTCCACCCGGATGCCCGGCCCACCGGGCTCTTGCAAGTGAGTGATCAGGCCGGTGGATGGGAGAAAATCATTTTCGGGGTCTTCGGCCAGGATGCGGGCTTCGATTGCGGCGCCTCGTAGATTTAGGGCTTCTTGGGCGTAGTGGAGCGAGACTCCCGTGGCCTGTTGGAGCTGCTGTTTGACCAGGTCCATGCCGGTGACCATTTCGGTAACCGGGTGTTCAACCTGGATGCGCGGGTTGACTTCGATGAAGTGAAAGTTCTGGTCCGCATCCAGTAAAAATTCGACCGTGCCCAGGCTGCGGTAGTTCAAGGCATGCGCCAACTGAAAAGCCGCATCGTAAAGCCGGGTGCGTTGTGCCTCGCTTAACCCGGAGGCCGGGGCTTCTTCAATCAGTTTTTGGCGCCGACGCTGGATAGAGCATTCCCGTTCGCCAAGGCATAAGATGTGCCCGGCGCCATCTCCCAGGATCTGCACTTCAATATGACGGGCATCCTGAACCAGCGATTCCAGGTAAACATTGTCATTGCCAAAGGCTGCCAGGGCTTCCTGGCGAGCCAGGGCAATCATCTCATGCAGTTCATCAACTGAACGGGCCAGGCGGATGCCGCGCCCGCCACCGCCCGCAGTAGCTTTGATCAGGACGGGGTATTTAACCTGGGCAGCCAGGTCTACCGGCAGTTGGCGCGGCAGCGGATCGTCCGAACCTGGCAATACAGGCAGGCCAGCTTCAGCGGCGGCGCGCCGGGCGGCCAATTTATCGCCGGTCAGGGCGATCGTCTGTGGCCGGGGACCAATAAAAATTAATCCGGCGTCCTCCACTGCCTGGGCAAATGCCGGGTTTTCCGACAAGAAGCCGTAACCTGGATGAATGGCTTCAGCTCCGGTGTGGCGGGCAGCGGATAAGATAGACGCAATGTTCATGTAATTCTTGGCCGGGCCAATCGCCACAGCTTCATCGGCATAACGGACGTGCAGGGCTACCTGGTCGCTTTCGGAATAAATTGCCACGCTCTGGAAATTCAGTTCCTGGCAGGCGCGTAGGATACGTACTGCAATTTCACCGCGGTTGGCTACCAATACTTTCATAATGGAATATTCCCATGTTTGCGAGATGGTACTGCCTGGCGCTTATCTCGCAGGCTTTCCAGGGCCAGGATCAGGCGCGCACGGCTTTCTTCTGGGGCAATGACGTCGTCCAGATAACCGCGGCTGGCGGCTACGAAGGGCGTGGCCAACTCGCCACGGTATTTTTGGGTCAGCTCGGCCTGGGCTGCCGCTCGGTCGCTGGCCGCATCAATCTCTTTGCGGAAGACGATTTTGACCGCGCCATCCGGCCCCATCACGGCCAACTCTGCATCTGGCCAGGCGAAGTTTTGATCGCCACCCAGGTGTTTGGAGCTCATCACAATATAGGCCCCACCGTACGCCTTGCGGGTAATGATGGAGACTTTGGGGACGGAGGCTTCGGCGTATGCATAGATCATCTTAGCGCCATGGCGAATGATGCCGTTGTGTTCCTGTTCCACTCCTGGCAGAAAACCTGGAGTATCGACCAGAGTTACCAGGGGAATATGGAACGCGTCGCAGAAGCGTATAAAGCGCGCGCCTTTATCAGAAGCGTTGATATCCAATACCCCGGCCAGATAATCAGGCTGGTTGGCGATGATACCGGTGGTAAAACCATCCAAACGGGCGAACCCGACGACCAGGTTCGACGCATAATCTTTTTGCACTTCCAGAAATTCACCGTTATCTGCCAGGGCTTCGATCACCAGGCGCACGTCGTAAGGCTGCTGTGGGTTGGGTGGGATAATCTCTGCCAGCTCAGGTGTCAACCGGTGCGGGTCATCATCGTTGGCCTTGCGTGGGGCCGGCGTTAGATTATTGGGTGGAAGGAAAGAAAGCAGGTACCGCACCTGGCCCAGGAGCGTTTCTTCATCAGCGGCGGTAAAATGGGCCACCCCGCTCTGGTTGGTGTGGATGGAAGCACCTCCCAGCCCTTCGGAATCAATCGCTTCATGCGTTACAGCCTGGACCACATCTGGGCCAGTGATGAACATGTAAGCCGTTTTTTCGACCATAAAGATAAAATCGGTGATGGCGGGTGAATACACCGCGCCACCGGCGCAGGGCCCCAGGATCACCGATATCTGTGGGATCACACCTGAAGCGCGCACATTGCGGTAGAAGATGTCTCCATAACCGGCCAGGGCATCCACGCCTTCCTGGATGCGTGCCCCACCCGAGTCGTTCAGCCCAATCAGCGGGACGCCGTTCTGAATTGCCATGTCCATCACCCGGGCGATTTTCTTTCCGTGTGCTTCACCCACCGAACCACCTTGAACGGTGAAATCCTGGGCAAAGGTGTAAACGGGCGAGCCGGCGATCTTGCCCCAGCCCGTCACCACGCCATCGCCAGCCGGATGCGTTTTTTCCATGCCAAAGCCCGTGGCGCGGTGAGCGACGAACAGTCCAATCTCAACAAAGGTCCCTGGATCGAGCAGCAAGTCCAGCCGCTCTCGGGCGGTCAGTTTGTTTTTGCTGTGTTGGGCGGCGATCCGTTCTTCCCCGCCGCCCAGGTGGGCCTTGTTGCGAATTTCTTCCAGTTGATTTTTGATGGAGTCCATAGGTTAATACTGGGTGGATGAGAATGTGAAACACTTACAAAAAATAACCCCGGGTTGCATTGGAAGTTGCGTTTTTAGCCATTCCCACCGGCTCGCTCAATCGATTTAAAAGGTTTGTGTTTGTTTGCATCATGTTTGTGGCGACCACGTAGAGTCTAATCCAGCGGATGGGGTCCCGCCACCCTTTGTAAAAGGTAGACTTGCGCGCGTGGTTCTTGAATTAGCCCAGATCCTTTTCTCGTTGCAGATATAATTGATGAACTGCGCCGGTTTATCGTCGGAATGACCCAAAAATAAGTTAACCTTGAATCTAACTTAAAAAACTATCTTTAACTATCTAAAACCTATCCTGGGTCTCTCAGATGAGTCTGCTCTGGCGAAGAAGCCATAAATTATCTGATGTTAATAAAATGAATTCTTTAACCAAACCAACCATTGTTTGCCTGTGCGGGTCCACTCGTTTTGGCGATGCTTTTGCGAAGGCAAACCTCGACGAAACCCTGGCAGGAAGGATTGTCCTTACGATTGGATGCAGCATGAAGAGTGATGCCGAGCTCTTTGCACACTATTCGGAAGTGGAAAAGAGCCGGGTAAAGACTGATCTGGATGAGCTTCACCGGCGAAAGATTGATTTAGCCGGTGAGGTCTTGATATTGAATGTGGGTGGTTATATCGGTGAAAGCACTCGTGGCGAAATTAAATACGCCCTGACGAACGGAAAGAAAATCCGCTACCTGGAACCTGTCAAGTGATTTTTTGAGATTCTGGACTTCTATGTGAATAACCAGATAGACATCTAATCCGAGGTCTTTGGGAATTAACGTGGAAGAGTCCCGCCCGGATTTTTAGATCATTTTTGGGCGGGACATCAAGCATGGCTGCTGTATGATATTTGGCCTTTTACGAATCTGTAAACAAACCCCAATTTAGTTAAGAGAGACGACCAGATGATGGATCACGCCATCCCGCTGGAAGATGTGCCTGCTGTTAACCGAATCTAAACCATGACCTTCGATCTGTTGTGTGCTGCCATCGGTTAGATGGACTTGAATGGTCGCCTCGTTTGATGTCTGGAGGATTACCGGAACCTGGCAGATTGAATAGGCGAGGGAACCCGCTTTCAATTCAATATGCTGCGTCTGTCCATCCACATCCCAATAAGTGAAGACCGAGGAAGCGTCAAGAAATTCATGCCTGTCAAGCAATAAGAAATCAAACGCCAGATTCCCGTTTTCAATGGACAACCCAAGTTCTGTCTGGCGGGTCAGGATTTCTTCTTTGACCAGCCCGGTCATGCCTGGCTGCTTGGCCCCGTGGCCCAAAGGGGTGTGGGAATAGGGGTCGGTAGGGAAGGCCCCATACTCATCGGGGGACTTATTGAACCCCTGTCCCTTTCGAATGTCCGCGTATTTTTCAATCAATGCCCTGGCGGATGGCTCATTTCTCGCGCGCATGACCGTTTCCTGGACTGCCAGCAAATGCTTGGAAACCATGTGCCAGTAAATACTCCCAAGGCCCTCATAAGCAAAAAAGGTTCCAGAACGTCCGGTAAACTCATCGTGATGAAATGTCGTTTCAAACAAAGCCTCGATCTGCTCGGTCTCTGCCCTAACCAACTCGCGATATTGTGGCCGGCCTTTTAACGCTTCGAGGGACCGGATCACATCTTTCAGGTTACGGATATGGCCGCTGAAATGATAGTTGCCATCTTCATCCCTGATGATCAGGGTCTTATCCTGTGCCTTTACCAGTTCCGAAACAACCTCCAGGTCACTGACCTGGGCTGGAGTCATGACGTTCTTTTCTAGAAAACCTATCAGTTTCCGATCGGGATATAGAATGTAGCTGTGCTGGTCGGGCTCGTAAAGGCGGCTGTGTCTCAGGCTCTCCAGGAGCGCCAATGACTCTTCACCCGATAACAGCCCGGATGAAAGGATGGCAACCTGGCCTTCCAGCATTTCATATAGATGGCCAATAGAGGCTTGCTGGTCTTTCAGATGCAGAATGTTATATGAGTGATACAGGTTGTCGCCGCGTTTATTGGCGCGTAATGAATGTTCGACATATTGGAGCGCCATATCAAGAAATGCAACCATATCCGGGATCGGTAGCTGGGTCAATTCGCCGGTGAGACCATGGGAATAAAAATTCCAGCGATAATCACTCCCGGCCTGACCCAGAGCGTCCATCATGACACGTCTTTGTTCGTCACTGAACGAATCTTTAAGGTTGCCCTGGAATCGGATCAGGATTTGGGATATCTTTGAATAAAATTCATGGGCTTCTGCGCTGATTTGAACGGCACTGAGAGCACTCTGGTTCAATAATTCTTTGCAAAATACAATGGAGCGCCGTAAATAGCATAACGTCACGACCGACAGGCCTTTACCCACCAGGGCATTGTTGGCATCATTCCACTCCGGGCGTTGGGTATTCATCCAGATGCCGCCTTCTGGAATAAAATTCGTCAGTTTGGCGAGCAGCAGGGTGAGCAGTTTTTCTGCAAGCGTGGTCTGGAGTACCTGGCTGTTTCGCGTATAGACCAGTTTGCCGTCTGTCCCGCGTGACTGCACCCGCAGTTCGATTTCATGCTGCAAATCCCAGTCGAAGTCAATGGTATTGTACGGATCCTTCTGCAAGTCCGCATAAGGCTTGATCCGGTACGGGACGTTGGCGTAACTGAACAATGGTCGGGCAAGAAATTCTTGAAGTTTGCCAGGATGCACCCTGACACTGATTTCCATCAGCTTTTGGAGATAAATGATTTGATGGTCGCCCCAGTAGCCAATATTCGCCCAGGGGTTATGCGGTTCTGGAATCTCCCAATCGATCCCCCTGCGGGTAATGCGATAAGGGTTGTAGCCATCTACCGTGGTGGCATTCAAGAATGTACAAATCATACTTTCGACATACTCTGGATACGAATAGGCGAGTGCTTCCCAGTTCTGAAATATGTCGCGCCAGTTTCCTTCGTAACCTAACTGCCTGGAGCCATCCGGCTTTTTGATATTGATCGCAAACTGGTTCCAGGGGCGGCTGGGATCGCCATGCCGCCTGCTGAACGAGAGCGGCAGGTAGGCATAACTCAAACGGATCAAATCGGCTGAACCACTCGTCGCCGCCCGGGCGAGAAGGGCGGCGATTTCTATTTTCGGGGGTAATTCAGAGAAGTAAGTTGAATTTTCGGCGAGAACCGCGCGATTACGAACAGAGACAAAGTCGATGAAATCATGTGTGTCGACGGTGTACTGATCGGCAAAAATGCCGCCACGCATCCCGTTGAACATCACGTTGGCAAAATGATTGGCGCAGTGCAGTGGGTGATTGGAGACCTGCAAGCCATCTGCACTGGCGACTATTTTCTCCAGGTTCAAGGTGTTTGTTGCGATGTCGCGTTCCAGGGCATTGGCCAGACTCGACCGATTCTGTAGACTTTTAGACAAACGGATTATCGCCGCGCTGTCCTGACTCACATCAGCGACCAGATGCCATGTGCGTTCCGTGCCCGGAGCCAGGTTGATGGTCGTATGCACGAAATACGCGCAGCGCTGCCCACGCACTTCTGTTTCAGTTACCACGCCCATTCCAGTGCGAAAACGATCGAGCTGCTCTGAAGAGAGCAGAATATCCACCTGATCCAGTCCAAGCTGCATGGCGGTCGTTGCCAATAGCGACTCACTGGGTTCTGCCAGGTCAGTCAGGGTTGAGTTTAGGGCAAAAATAGCGAGACCGTTTTCAGCATTCACTTCACTGCGTTTGTATGCATCTAAAAGGCAACTGAACGTGTTCTGCGTTACCATGGTCACGTTAGCCGGTAGGATATTTTGAAGACCATCAACAATCTCAATCTGGCAGGAGGACGCCCCAGAGTTGACCAACCAGGTTGACTTGACGAAACCAAAGGAATCACTGGTTCGCCAGGCGTAACGGTAAGTCAGCCCAAGGCTGTGGTTGTTTTCTTCAAAAATAACGGCGGTGCCAGGCACATTCTTGTAAATAGCTCGTTCGATATCGTAGATACCTTGCTGCCGCTGTGAAAACGGCTCCCAAAGGCTTGTCCGTTGATCACGGGTAACCAGGAGGATGGCCTTGTTCCCAGTACTTTCGCTGTTATCGGTCAGTTTATCTTCTGTGTAGTAGGGGAAAAGGGACTGTTCGGCACTGACCCGGCCGGCAGAAAGCCCCCCGGTAGACGAGATAAAGAGCCAGTGATCGGAAGTGCTGACGATGCTCATAAAAAACGGTTTGATTGCGTCGTAATTTTGAATTTTATAAAAAATTTCGCCCAGCAGGGTGACATACTCCCCTTTGACGGCTTGCTCTGATCGTTTTTGGGTCGTGTCACCGATGAAAATCGGGTGTGATTTCTGGTTCATTCTATGGGCTCCTTCGAGGAGACTTTAACAGGATTTATGGATTTATTAATTATACATTCGATAGCCCTGGTCGAGACCTTTTGTTTCTTTGGGCCTTCCACGGTAACTCCTGGAGAGCCATGCTTTTTACAAAAAATATATTCATTCGGCAACTGGAGGCCAGTCTGTTTGTCCTGGCTTCGCGCACCCATGTTGTTTGGCAGTAACTTGGGTTAAAATATAAGAATCTATTTCAGCCCTTGTTAAAAAGAGGGTCCATGGGTATAAGCCCTGGAGAACCGTAAAAGATCCGAAGGGTAAATTTACCCTGATCTGATTATTGAATACGGAGGAAGTTTATGCCTCATCCATTGGTCGATCTTTCCAGGGTGCGGACTTATCCCCTGGTCAAGCGGGAAAACCTGGTCGCCCTGCAGAATTTAATCACGCCAGAGATGCCCGTTCCCGAATTTTACCAGGCGGAGCTGCCTGAAGTGGCGCAGCGGATGGCAGATGCCCGCCGCCAGGGCCGGCCGGTGATCTGGATGTTTGGCGGGCATGTGGTTAAACGCGGGCTGGGGCCGGTGT
>DAIQPZ010000187.1:0-5051 GCA_036787065.1 Anaerolineaceae bacterium | reverse complement strand
CCTGAGAATTGAGGTTTGTGTGGCTGTACGGCCACACAAACCTCAATTCTCAGGATCTTCCTCCCTTCCTGGGAAGGGAGGATGGGTGATGACTATTCATCCGGAAGATGATCGTAAGACTGGCGCAGGTCTTCACGCAATACCTCTGGCAAAATGTAGCCCCCGCACAATACCTGTTCGATGATCGCGCGTACGCCGCGCGGCAGGCGCCGGTCATCATAGGTCCACTGCGCCTGGTAACTGCGCGAAGCCTGTTCGATCTCTTCCGGCCGGTTTGGCCCCAAGGGCAGCGCGCCAGGCGCCACCCGCCCGGTGAGAATATGGTGCAGCGCCCGCGCGCCAAATTGAACCAGGTCAAACTGGCGCTCCGATTCGGATGGGCCTTCCGGGATATATTTGGCCACATTCCAATCGATGATGTAGACACCGTTATCTTCGTGGCGCCAATAATAATGCAAAATTTTGTGGTCCCGATAGACAATATTGCGTATGTGCGCCGTTTGTAAGATGTCGCAGATCTGGATGGCAATCCGCAGGCTATCCTTGATCGGGAAGAATTTACCCGATGTGTACCCGGAATCGCACAGCGCCATCAAGCTGTCCTTCTGATCGTGCAGCGGCAGCGCCAGGTAGGGCAGCCAACCATCCGCGACGCGTTGATCCATGTCGTCTAAAAAAGTCCGCGCCTGGTCCGGGCCAAACCGCACGGCCTGGCCAGCCAGTGCCCGACCCGAAGCGTGATGCCGGTCATCTGGCAGGGCCATGTCCTTGCCCAACCTGATGAACCCCGCTTCACAAAATCCCACCACGCCCGGTACATCGGCCAGAATCCCCAGAACGATGGTTTCCTCGCGGAAAAGCGGCAGGGAATAATCGGCCAGGTTCATCCGCATAATTTTAACCGCCACCTGCTTCACCTGGTCGTTGGTCACATCCATCACTTCTCCCAGGAATACCCGCGCGGATGAGCCGCGCGCCTCCGGCGCCCACGTGTCCAGGGGTTCCGCCAACGAAATCTCTTCGCCAATGCCCAATTTCCCCTCCCGCACACCGGCACAGGTCGGATCCACCTGGTGCTCACCGGCGGTGCGGTCCAGGCGTTTAAGCGTATCGCCCGACCGGTCCGTGTCGCGGGTCGATTCATACCGCTTAAGCCATGGGATATCATTGGCCAGCTCAGGGTTTTCTGCCAACAGTGTCGCGGGGCGCGTGCCTTTGCGCAGGCGAGAAAAGGTGTCCAGGATCAGGTCCAACCAGGGGGCAGGGCCAACGGCATTGCGCAGCTCGCGCGCCTTTAATTCCTGGCGGGTTACCAGGTCCATCAGCGTTTCTCCCTTGTCCGACCCCTGGCGCACGTCTTCCAACCAGGCAGGCGACGATTGGATGGCTCGCTCCGCCGGCAAAAGCCGCCGCCGGTCCGGATCCCAGAACAACACCTGGCGCAGACCCCGACCGGCCAGGTCAAAGTCCTTACGCCCCCAGGCGTCCAGGACAATTCGCACCTGGGCGTAAGGCTGGTCAAGCGCGCGGGATAGGATAGAGGCGGATTGGGGCTGCAATTGCGTAATCTCATCCAGCAAGCCGTCGACATCTTTGTATTCCAGGTTCGAATATGGCGGCTCGGGATCGAGGCGGGTCCAATTGGGCAGGACTTCATCCTTTAAGGCCTGGAGCACCTTCTGATACGCCTGCACGCGTTCGGCGGCTGCGCTGTCGGGGTTGCCCTCCGCGGGCGTGCCCCGCAGTTGATCGTCTAACTTTTGAGCGTCAGCCTGCAAAGTCAGGTAGGCCCGGTTGACTGCCGCAAACGGTGTGAGCGCATCCTGGCTTAAACCAGTGTCCATCCGGCGGATTTCGTCACAGGTAGGTTCAAACCAGGTTGGGACAGCCGTGCCTTTTTTTGCGGAATTAATCCCTTGCACAAGATTCCACAGTGCGCCGGCCCAATCATCGGCCAGTCCGGCCTGGATGACCGCAGGCAGAGCCGTCTCCGCGAGACCGGAATGGTTGGCAGCCGCCAGGCCAGCCAGCCGTCCCAACATGGCCCACTTCGCCGGGTTCCCCAACGGGAGGTTACCCACCCAGGCGCAGACCTGGCCAAACTCATTCAACCGGCGCGGTAGTCCATCCTCAAGTGTGTTCGCCAACAGCACACCCGCCAGGCGGCTCACCAGGCGTGCGGTACCCACGTAATCCGGCGCTTCCCCCAGGGTCAGCAGCCCGGACTGGATTTCATTCAAAGCCTGGAGCGATTCAATCCCCTGGATGCCGGTTAGGATGAGCATGGCTTCCTTGCGGCGCATCTCGTTGAGGGCCTGTTCTTCGTTTTGCAGCAGTGGAAGAATTCTGGATTTCATCGTCGCCAGGGTAACGTCGCCAATCCCTGAACCCACCGGCCATTTCAAGCTGGCCAGCAGGTCAGGCGCCGCGCTGGTGAGAAATTTGCCTATCTCTTCAAAGAATTGGCGGATATCATCGATGGAAGTAAGACGGCGGTCCTTGGTCGCGCCATCGCTCTCTAAAAATTGCCCGTTCCCCCAATCGATAAAGGTGATGGCGCCGGTGTCCGCATCCCAGAAGACATGTTCAGTTTTTACGTCATTCCAGACGATCCCAGATTTCACCACCCCATTGGCGTCCAGTTGGGCGTTATGGATCATTTCAAATAAACTGATTAAGCCATTAATGGCGCGCAGCAGGATCAAAGCAGGCACCTGGCGTTTTTCAGCGATCGATTGCAGCAGTGCCTTTTGGCCAGGGCTGATCTCAACCATCTGTCCATTTGGCTGGTGGGCCTCCGCCGAAGGAACTTCATCCTGGCCCACCCGGGCAGTCCGCGCCAGGCGGTTCAGATCCACCCCACCGGCTCTCTCGATCACAATAAAAAACCGGTCGCTGAATTCCGTCCCTGGTTTACTCTGATCCAAAAGGGCCGGGATCTTCAACTTGCCAGCCGCGCTGTTTAACCCGCTCAGACCGGGAATACCCGCCAGCGCTTTGAGTAACCTGCCTTCCAATTCAATTTGGGTCGCCTGGCGAGTGACTTCACCGGAAAAAGGGCTGCGGTAAGGCCGTTTAAGGATGGCTTCTTTTTTATCAATGAGCGAAACCATCTGGAATACCTCACCCGCGTCCCCTTCACCCAGCTTCTTTTCCAGGCTCCAGGCGCACGCCTGGCCCGCCACAAAATCATGCAATACCATGCTTGTTTGTAATCCTGAAGAACGTTTAAATGACCATAACCAGGTTTCGCCAATTTTACCACACCGCCTTGAGACACCAAAGCGATGTCTTCCCCCGGCCGGCAGGCACCGGAGTCCTGGCAAAGAAAAGCTGGACGTTTCCCGCTGCGAGATGCAGCGCTTAACCAAAAAGGTGCAGCACCGTGGGCTGCACCTTTTTGGTAAAAAGTTAGGTTTACTTCTGAGTGATCGGTAGGAAAACCTGATAATTATTGCCGGTGTAAGTCGCCGCCAGGTTTATAAATTCATTTTGTTGTTCGGCGTCCGGTAAAACCGCCGCGGCCTCAGCGACCGGGGAATGCACGAAACCGGCCTTGAAGGTCATTAACCAGAAAGCGAATAAAGCTTCACTGGCATTAAAGTTACAATGGCCGTAGCGGAACACGGGGATTCCGGTGAACATGGCTCGTGATGCCCTGTTCAGTTTGGCCCGGTAGAGATCTTCGTGCCAGTATGGGACGATCGGATCGCCGGTATTATGCAGGGTCACCAATGGCCTGGTCAGCCGGCCGCTGGTCGTATACGGGGCAAGATTAACCGAATCGGCTGAATAGCGCAGGACGACGCTATTTAATTTTGTGTCGTTCAAAGATCCACGGTAAACCCGGGTGGTATTGCCAAATGGTTGGCCACCCAATTCGAGTTTACCATCGTTGGTCGCCAGGATGTTATATCCCAGGATGCCCAGGGTGGTCGTCATGATAGAATGGGTTGTATCCGAGAGATCAATTGCGGCCTTGGTCACATTGATCAATTGCAGCGAATTGTATGGGAAGGATTTTTCAGCCGCCAGAACCATTCCTCCGATCCCAAGTTGTAAAGGGCCTGGCGTGGATACGGCAAGCGTAAAAGGTCCGATCGGGAGGGTGGTGTAGGTTTCCCATTGGAGATTTAGCCCATCCGGAATAGTTACCGCCGTTGGAGGTAAGGCCGTGGGGAATAAAGCATCAAACACCACACGGAAGTCGCCCCAGGAGTTGATTTGTTTGCCAAAATCGCCTATGGGACCGCAAGTGGCAACCCCGCCGCTGAAGACATCCCGATACTGTTCCACCGCCAGTGTTGTCACCAATCCACCTTCTGAGGCTCCCACCAGGTAAACGTGCCCCAACGGTTTAGGATTCGGTAAAGCCTTAAAAACCGCTACCAGGTCAACCACATCCTTCACACCTTCAGCAACGGCAAGACCTTTTTTTGAATAACTGGTGATCCCAAAGGCATAATCCAGGCTGGTGATCAAGCCAGGAAGGGTGGTGGTCTTATCTGGCAGGATCAATTGATCGTATGGGATCGTCACCGGACCCGCTGTGGTCGGATCGACGTAACCGTGGGCGAAGATCACCAGATCCCCGTTCCAGTTTAGCGGTACGAGAGTGCAGAAAACAGATCCATCACCCTGCGGGCCATAGGTAGCGGTAGCACCATAAACTGCCCCCAACGCATAACAGTTTTGTGCGTCAACCGGCGGAGGTGTCTGCTCCGCCATGGCCGGCAGAGCCGGCGCCAATGCACCGACCAGCGCGAATGCCAAAAACAAGCGGAAGAAATGTTTCATTTCTTGTCTCCTTTCAATCCGAAACGATGGGTTAAATTAAAAAGAACCCGCCAGTGTGGCCAGTTTCGCAATTAGCTCCATGAAGACCCCCGCCGAAAGGCGGTTATGCGACCCGATCAGGTCTCCAGATCATCGCATCCACTATAAACTCTCCTCGCATAGCTTCGATGTGGTTTATTCTTCCAAAAAGATTCCCTGAAAATGTCTGATGGCATCACACCAGAGACAAAATTATTGTACAATAAACAAAATTC
>DAIQPZ010000186.1:0-5064 GCA_036787065.1 Anaerolineaceae bacterium | reverse complement strand
GAGTTGATGACAGAGGCGTGCAGCTTTGTCAACTTGAAGTTCGAGGAATTGACCAACAAGTATCCTTTTGAGCTTTCCGGCGGACAGATGCAGCGCTTAATGATTGCCCGGATTTTCCTGCTGAAGCCGATGATCCTGCTGGCGGATGAACCCACCTCGATGATCGATGCCAGTTCACGCGCAACCATCCTGGATATGCTGATGAAACTACGGAATGAAACCGGGATGACGCTTATTTTCATCACCCATGATATTGGCCTGGCGTATTATGTTTCTGACAGCGTATACATTATGGAGCATGGAAAATTTGTTGAACACGGATCGGCCGATGAGGTGATTCTGCATCCGAAAGAGACTTACACCCGACGCTTGATTAATGATGTTCCAAAGATCTATGAAGAATGGGATCTCTCAACGGTGTGATGCATTCCTCTTGGGTTTGGATTCGAGTGAATTAAGGACCGGCTGGTGAAACAAGGCCCGATCGAAGAAATGCTTATGAACCCACAGCACGATTACACGAAGCGCCTGATGACCGATGTCCCACTGCTGCATGGGCGGAAAATATTTCCTTGAGGCCACTCCGGTCTAAATGGCATGGGTTTCAATATTGGGATAAGCGCTCTGACCCTTTACTCCTCGCCTACGCTCGGCGGGGAGTTTGTTGGTTTGGTCCCCTCCCCTTTAGGGGAGGGTTAGGGAGAGGTAAATCTTTGGGTTAGGGAGAGTCTTCAGGTTCGGCAGAGGTTATCCTTGGCCCTGGAAGAATCTAATTCCGGTCCTTGAAGAACCTAACCCCGGCCCTTCCCTAAAGGGAAGGGAGCAGAATAGGTCCTGGCATGAGACGATGAATAAAAGGAGTATTTCCAATGGAAAGAGAAGAGAGAATCCAGAAGGTATTGCACGCTATGCTGGCAATGCAGAGGCGGGCATGGGAACAGGGAGTAGCCGCCCAAGCGTTGATCGAACTGGGTGAAAATGATCTGGCCGTTTTGCTGGCCAAAGATGCCGTGGTCAACCAGCTCAAAGATGGGCGGCTTGGTTTGAACGAGGGCAATGGTCCCGTGGCTGATCCCGCCTCGAACGGTGAGCCTGTCTTATTCGCGGCTAAATTAACCGGCGACCCGGCGCTGAGCCACGCCGCGCAAGCCATGCTGGAATTCTTACTTTACAAAGCGCCCAAGACTCGCGATGGGATCATTTACCACAACGCCATCGAAAACAGGATCTGGGTGGATGCTTATTACATGGCTCCGCCTTTCCTGGCCGTGGCCGGGCAGCCCGAGGAGGCAGTCAAGCAGGTGTTGGGTTACCGGCGCATCCTGTGGAACCCGCAGCGCAAGATGTTTTATCATATCTGGGATGAGGACCGGCATGAGTTCGAGCGCAAGCTGTTCTGGGGGGTGGGTAACGGCTGGGCGGCGGCGGGTATGGCACGCGTGATCGGTGCTCTGCCGGAGCGTATGGCCGGTGAAAAAACGCTCATCGCCGGTTTCGTGCGTGAGGCACTGGATGGCTGCCTGGCGTACCAACGCGACGACGGATTGTTCCACGACATTTTGGATGATCCTGCCACCTTCGTGGAGACCAACGCGGCGCAGATGTTCGGCTATACCATTTATCGTGGCGTTGCGCAAGGCTGGCTGGACCGATCTTATCTCGTCCAGGCCGACACGATGCGTGAAGCCGTTTACCAGAAGGTCGACCGTTTTGGACTGGTGCAGGGAGTGTGCGGTGCGCCCAATTTCAACCGCGCCGGCACCGCTACCGAGGGCCAGGCTTTCTTCCTGCTCATGGAAGCGGCTTATCACGATTGGCTGCAAATCGGAAACTAAAAAGAGCGCATTTTGGGGTGTGAGCGGGTGCGAAGCACCCGCTCACACCCCAAAATGCGGACTATGATACGGTCAGGCTTTCACCTCGTGCGACCCGGCCGGAAACGTTTGGGGCGCCCGTCCGGGCAGATCGATGATCACCGGCACAGGCGAGTCGACCTCGACCCGCCCGGGTTCAGCGCGCACGCTGATCAGACCGTACGGCGTAGGGATCTTGCCCTCGGCCCATTGTAAATCGCCAAGGCGCGGCGCGATCCTGGCGACGGTGTAACCTGGTTCAGCCGGGGTGACACCCAGGGTGTAGAAGACCAGATCTTTGGTGGGTGTGCAGCTCCATCCATGGACGTGCGTTCCATGCTTCCAATCCTCGCCGATCGTATCGTAACCGCCAGTAAGGAAAATGCGCCAACGCCGGCTCAACTCGGGCAGCCGCCCGGCCAGGCCCGCCATTGCGACGGCATCGTGCACAGTGTAGCTCATGAATGGTTCGGCCAGTACAATCTCATTCTGCGTATCCCAGGTGAAACGCCGAGGGGCAGTGATGTCGGGAAAACCGGTCGGATCTTCTTCATCAAACATCCAGGTGCGGATGACCAGCTTTTGTGGGTCGGTGATGGTGTTGATGATTCGCTCCCAGCGCTCTTCAGGCGCCAACCCCGACACGATGGCCAGTGCTCCGGCCAGTTGGCTCATTTCGGGGCGTTTCACACCGTCGACAATGTGGTCAATATAAGATCCACGCTCCTCATCCCAGAACACCTCGAACCCGGCTTTTGCCTTTGCATACAACCTCTCAGCCCAATCGCGGCTGGCTTTCTCACCCAGCCACCTGGCCATTTCCGCAAATTCGCGCAGGCCTCGCGCCCATAGGGATGTGTATAAGGAGGTGGTATCGTCCACCGAAACTGCCGACCAGTCCACCAGATCCCACTCGATCAGGTCCTTGATCTGGCCCTGTGAGTTCTGGAAAGGCACGAACCAGCGCAGCACCCGGGCGACGCTGGGCATGAATGAAACCACTGCGTCCCGGTCGCCTGTAAAGAGGTACAAATTATAGACCCCGTGTATCCAATGTAGCGACCAATCGGGAATCGTCATGCCACCGCTCGACTCGGATGAGCCAACCACCGTCATGGGAAGTATACCGTCAGAACGAGGGGAATCGCTCAAAGTAAGGTACTGCCATGCCAGGCGCCAGTCCAGATTTGTAACAAGATGCACCATCTGGTGCACAACGCTGTCGCCGACCCACGCCTGCTGCTCGCGCGTTGGGCAGTCGGTGAATGAGTCGCGCGAATTGAGCTGCACGGTACGGATTCCCGCCTGGAAAATCCTATTCAATCCCTCGTCGCTGCAGCGGAACTCACCGCCCGGCTGCCAGGGGTAGACATCCTCCTGCACAGCGAAGCTGCGCAGGGTGACTTGACCCGCCTTTCCGTGAACGAGCAGGTAGGCATATCGGAACCCAAGCGCATCGAATACGCTGAAGCGGTCGTCCATACCACGGGCAATATATCGTGTGCCGGAATGCATATCCCCAAAAATTCCCTTCGGCGGCGTGAGTGGGTCTTCAGTATAAGATAGGTCGACCACTGTGCCGGTGGGGGCTTTCAGCTCAAATTGCACCTGGCCCATCACAATGCCTCCCATGTCTAGGACGATGCGCACGCTATCGCTATCGGGCACGTCTAAATTGATGGGCAGCACGGCGAGTCGGGTTGTTCCGGTCGCGGTGAGGTTCAATGACGCCTCCAACCGCCTGACCGGGTCACCGATTTTCTCATCCACTCGCCCCGTAAGCGCTTCGATGCGGGCAGAAACAGGCGTGCGGCGGTCGCCACCGAGTTTTCCAATCGGCCGGGGATATAGTGGACCGTACGGATCCGACGGTGGGTGCGAGCTGGTCGAACCGCTCATGCTCATCGAGACGATCACACTCGCGTTCTTCCAGCCGCTGTCGTCAAAACCGGGCTGCTCCCAACCATACGGAAATTGGCGGGCATCGAACACCTCCACCGGGATCCCCTCTTCAAGAAAGCCGAGATGAGTCCCGACTCGCCAGTCAACCATCCATGCACTGCTCTTGTGCGTTTTCCAGGTATTGTCGGAACCCAGCCAGACGGAACCCTGCTCATTTTCTCCTACCTGCGCTTCGAAGACCATCACCCCGGTTTTCCCCAGGGCCATGGTGGGTGGGGCAGGCATCCAGAAAGACTTGGGCGAACCATAATAATTGACATAAACGGCCAGGACATTCTCACCGTTTTTCAGGTACGGGGCCAGGTCGAACAGGTCGTAATACATCCGGCGCGGTTGGCTGCGGATGGGACCGCGGTAGGCTTCTTGCCCATTAACATAAAGAATATAACGCGAATCGGCGGTGATGCGCGCCGGAACGCGTTTTGGCACACTCTTCAGGTTGAACACCTTGCGGAACAGGCCGTGGGCTTCCGCTTGCGCGTTTTGCCTGGGTTCTATTGCGCCAAAAGGACTTGAGGCTGGCGGGGTTTCGACCCAGATCCAATGTCCGCGCCAGCGGATTTCAGAAAAATCCTGGGGGGTGATGTTGCCGGTCATTCACACGGTTCCTTTTTTTTTGGTGCTCGCAATCCGTTGATCAGTACGTCCACGAGGGCGCGAGCGATGTCCTCGGGAAGCATGGGTTCGCGATGCCAGCCGCGGCTGGCAAGCTTGATACCAATGGTCAGACCCATCAGCATACTACCAAGCGCTTCCTCAGCCACGAATGGGTCCACCAGGCGTAATGCGCCGTCGGCGAACAACCCGCGGAACCGTTCCATCGTCTGATCCTGGCTGGAGGCAATTAATGCGTCAAACGTGCGGCCCACCTCGGGGTCCAGCATGGCTTGTTGCAGGATCAGGATGGTCAGAGGGTGTTGTTTGGCGAAGCGCAGCCGTCTTAGGCTGACTGGGTATTGAGTGAGCGATTACTCACTAATCATATATCAAAGAAATCTGAGAGTCAACCGTTTCTTTCCCCCTCCCTTCTGAACTTTGACAGATAGTATCAGTAATCACTCGATTGTCAGGCTCCGCGGTTCCTTACCTCACCCCAACCCCCCCCCAAAAATACTGAAAAGCGCAATTTAGAGAGGGGCTCCTCGCCCAAAATTGTGGTTTTCGATTTTGTTTGTTGAACATCAATAGGGAGGGGCCGGGGGTAGGTTGGTGACAACTTTCCATCCGCGCAGCGCTATAAAACACTCCA
>DAIQPZ010000057.1:0-14865 GCA_036787065.1 Anaerolineaceae bacterium | reverse complement strand
ATTAAAGAGTCCCCGGAATTGAGGTGTTTACGGGTGCTTCGCACCCGTAAACACCTCAATTCCGGTCCTTATATACATGTATTTGAAAGGAATCAATATTATGGACTCCAGCCTGACCCAACCCATGGTGCCGTTAAGCGCCATCCACACCCTTTCACGGCCTACCTCACCCCTGGTGACCGCGGGCGCGACTCTGATCAAGAACCTGCAGATCGCCTTTCGCTACCTGCCCAACATGGCAGGCACCTTTGTCGAGATGGCGGTTCGGGCCGCTTTTTTCTTCCTGATGTCAAACGTCATCTCACTGCGCGGACGCGAGACCGCCGGACTGGATCTGACCGGGCGCAATCTGTTCATCTTCTTTTTAGGCTCACTGATCCTCTACATCTTCACCCGCTCCACTTTATGGGGGCCCATCAACGCGGTAACCAACGACCTGTACAACGGCACGTTGGAATACCTGTATAGCAACCCATCCTTACGTTATGCCTACTACGTCGGTACCGTGCTGGCCGAAGTGACCACCAGCCTGGGTATCTTCCTGCCCATCTTCACCCTGCTGGTGATCTATGCCAGGGTTAACCTGAACAGTCTGCTGCTGGTGCTGCTGGCTTGCGTTATCGTGCTGACCGCCCTGACTGCCATGGGGATCATGATCGCCCTTCTGGCGCTGATCTGGCGGCAGGTAGGTTCGGTGGCTTCTGTCCTGGGAATCCTGTTCGAAATGCTGGCGGGGGCTTACCTGCCGATCAGCGCCTTCCCCCAGCCGGTACAGTACCTGGCCTATTTCCTACCTTTCACCTGGAGCTACGACCTGATCCGTTACTACAGCTTCGCTGGGGCATGGACGCCGATCTTACCGGTGACCCAGGAATGGATCATCCTGGGAAGCATGGCGGTAATATTCACTCTGGCTTCACGCTACCTGCTGCACAAAACAGAGATGCTCGCAAAAAAGAGCGGCCTACACACCATTTGAAATCCTTTAAAAAAATGCCTCCCGGGATCAATACCAGGAGGCATTTTTTTATTAATCGCAATCAGTGAGTTTTGGATCTCTAGATCATAAAGCCAGATAGTTTACGTTTCCTATCGAACCCGGTTCTGGCTCAGTTTCATCTTCTTCACCCATTCCAGCCTCGCCCATCTGGCCTTCATGCATGCCCAGCCGGGCTTCAAGGACGGCAATCTGCATGGCGCTCCCAGTGATCATACCGAAGTTGTGCAGCTTGAGGATTTTCTTCTCCAGCTTCTCAACCGGCACACCCGCATCGATGGTCACTTCGCCCGTAACCACCAGGGTAACGGGTTCTGTCATGGTATCGATCCTGGCGGGGGTTAATTCCAGGCTGTCTTCCACCAACCACAACTTGCCGGTGTAAAAGATCGTCTTGGTTTCGAAAAGGTTGGTCTTACTCGCCAGGGATGTTTTTAACCCGGCGGGTACGATTAATAATTGCTTGCAGATTAAGGCTTCCAAATTCCCATCCAACACCTGTGGAGTAACGTCCTCGGCGATAACCACACGTTCCTTACAAAAAAGTTTCCTCGAAGGCAGGATGCTCACCATCTCAGCGTCCAGGTTAAGCGGACGATCTACCAACTCAAAACCGGCGGGAATGATCTCCATATGTCCGGGATTCTTAACCAGGACTGCCCTGATCGCCGCTGAGTTCTCTTCGTGGCATAAGACCGTACCCAGGACATAAAGGCGAGTCAGTTTTCTACGGATATGGTCATTGTCCACCACCTTGGGCAGGTGTAAATTACCCAAAACCGCCAATTCCGATCCATCCGCCAGACCATTCAAATAAGACCCGGTTAATTCCAGATTATCCATAACTGTGGTTGGCAATGCGGTATACGCGCTGCCATCTCCAAGCAGTTTTAGGGTATGACCTTGGATGATACCGGCCAGGTTTTCTGGGTACAATAGCTGGCCAAGCACGACCATCCCTTTGAAGTTTTCGTTGATATCTCCTGGAATAACATCAGTTTCAACGATCACCTGACCCATCACGACCAGCACAGTTGGAGAGGTCAGACTTTTGAAAAATCCCCGGTTCAAAGTGCTTTGCCCCTGCCGTTGCAACACGGTGACTTTTTCCGGGATTTCAACCATACCGTTGATATTGCCAATGTGGATGTTCTTGATCAACCCCGCGGTATTGCGGTTGTGGAAGATCAGGTTGACATTGCCGATCGATTGGACGGCTGCGACCGATTCTTCAGTCGCATTTTGCAGGTCCAAAATATTAACATTGCCAATTTTCATAGTTGCTGTCATTTTTATTTCTCCTTAAAGGTTAAAATATTTCATCTTGATGGGTCCGCAGCCAATTGACCGCAAAACGCAGTCTTGAGCGCACGGTTGCGTCCGGGATATGCAGTTCTTGAGCGATCTCCAGGCTGGACATTCCGAGGATGTAGCGTTTCTCCAACAGGCTGCGGTAATGCTCCGGGATGTGTTCAGACAGCCGCACCTGCGCCACAATCGCTGTCAGGGCGAAATCAGCCTGGGTATCCACAGCCATCTGTGCAAGCAAGGCTTGCCGGCGTATCCGGCTGCGCCGGTCATCCAGAAACTGGTTCTTGACTACTTTGTAAAGCCAGGATCGCCGCTGGTAAGGGTTTAAGCTGGTCAACAGATTTAAGTTTCCCATGGCTTTAATAAATGCTTCCTGCACCAGGTCGTCCGCCAGGTCATAATCCTGGACCAACCCAAGAGTGTAAGTCCGAAGGGCAGGTTCGTACGTCGCGAACAATTCGGTAACCGTCAGATCTTGCTGAAATGTCTGCCCCTGTTGACCTTTGTCGGGTGAAGATGTTTCATTGATCATCCCATCCATTCGACCAGCCGGCAATTGAACACCTCCTCAAACTTTTTGGAGCGCATTTTCCGCGGAATGTCGCTTTCTATATATACAACGTGTGAATCAGGCAGTTTGATCACATCAGTTTTGATAATATTGACTTTGAGTCAGGAGAATTAACGCATACCATAAGGACGAACCAGTAAAACACCCGGTTGGTACGCTAACCAATCTGCGCACTGTATTGTTCAGCGACAGTGAAATTTTGAATTTCGTAAAACTGGCAGGTAACCTGCTCCTTTAAACCACATCAGGGAGGGTTAATCATCACACCCACTGCGTGCGTTGGGAATAAGGCGGGTTCAGGTCGGGGAGAGGAACACCGGCGCGAATGGCATCTTCCATGAGCCGGTTGCGCTCGAGGTAGTCCTTAAGCGGGTCGAGTTGGAACTCCTGGATTATAGCGCTTACAGGCAGACTCTCCACCTTGGACTGGAGGGTGAAATAACCTTCTTCGTGGTAAATAGTCAGGCTGACGTCCGGCCCATATTTTTTACGGATAGCCGGGATCTGGGATTTATTGAAATCCATGTGGAACAGCACCACATCCAGATCGACGCAGGCAAATGCGACCGGTTCGTGAACACCCGTGATGGATAAAGTCTCGCCCATGGTATTGAGGATGCGCGCATGCGTGGTTTGCACCGCGGAGGCGACATAACGGTGGTAGTTCCAGGCCATGGCGCTCAGGTCACGCCCGCCGTCGTAAGCAGAAAGCCAGAAAAAGATCTCAGCCCCGGCGCGGTCGAGAGCGTCCCATCCATCCCGGTATTCAATATCGAAACAGATTTGCACGCCGATCCTGCCAAAGTCGGTATCAAAGACCGGTGTGCCGTTGCCAGGCCTGGACCCAAATTCGAGTTTAGTGTATCCACACCCTTCGACAACCGGGTGATGCTTCTGGTAGCTGCCTCTGATCTGACCCGTACGGTCAAGCAAGAAGGCTTCAATGTGCAAGCCGTCCGCACGCCAGGCGAGGATGGGGCAGAGAATATACACGTGGTTCGCGCGAGCATAAGCGGCGGCCATATCGAGGGTGGGACCAGGGACAGCTTCGGCCATCTCTTCGATGCGCGGTTCCGCCAAATCAGCAAGGGTAAAAGACTCGGGGATGGCGATAATATCTGGCTTATCAGCCAGAGCCAGCTCAATCAAACCGGCCATGCGCTGGCGGTTAGCTTCTATGGTCGGTCCGCCCTGGTTCCCCTGGGCAATGGTGGCAATCCGGACTATCCTTGGCATAAGTCACCTTTCCTATAAAACAGATTCAGATCGCAAATGTTCTATAATTGTAAACTGCCCTTGTAAATAAGACCCGAATTAGATGTGTTTGCCCTTACCAGAAAAGCGTAAAACCTCAAATTCGGGGAAGGAAAAAACATCATGCAATTTAAAATCGCATTGATTGGCTGCGGGTGGGTCTCAACCAGTTGTCACGCCCCCTCGTACCTTGAATACGCCGCGTCTCATGGAGACGTAGTCCTCGCCGCTTGTTGTGACGTAGACCCGCAGCGCGCCGCGGACTTCCGCAACCGTTATAATTTCCAACACGACTACACGGATTATCTTGAAATGCTCGAGATTGAGCGCCCTCATGCGGTCTGCCTGAATGTTCCTCCGACCATGATCGCTGACATGGGCTGCGAAATCATGAAACGTGGTTACCCCCTCATGTCAGAAAAACCACCCGGCCTGAGTGTGGCAGAGATCGACCGTCTGATCGCCGCCGCGGAATCCAGCCAGGTCATCCACCAGGTTGCCTTCAACCGCCGTTATATGCCGCTCATGACCGATCTCAAAGCCCGGTTGGCTTCTCAAGCAATCCACCATATCGAAGGTCGACTGACACGTGTGCACCGCACCGACCCCCAATTTGCCACTACTGCCATTCACATGATCGATGCGGCGCGTTACTTAATGGGCTGCGATTACCAGCAAGTGACCTTGTTTTTTCAGGAGCTGCCCAAGATTGGGCCAGGTGTGGCCAATTTCAAATTGGAAGGCCGTTTCACCAACGGGACCACCGTGCATATCGATATTTTTCCTTTGGCTGGGGTCAATGTAGAACAATTCATGCTTTACGCCATCGATCAAACGATTATCCTAGACGCCTTCAATGGGCCTGACTCGCCCGGTCACCTGCATCTCTTCGACCATGGACAACTCACCGTCAACCTGGACGCCCACCAGTTAACTCAGCGACGCGAGGCATATTTCCTCAATGGTTTTTACCACGAGGCAGCCGCCTTTTTCGATGCCGTTCAAGCAGGCACCCAACTGGCACACGGTTTTCAGTCCTGCCGCCAGTCCATTGAAATCATGCAGAGCCTGTTGGACCGTAAAACCAACTGCCTGTGATCTCCTGAAGAAAATTAAAAACAGTAGGGTTTCGATGGATTACCGAAGCCCTACTGCTCAATCTATTATCTTAATTTCAAATCATCCCGATTTCAAACCCATGAGAATGGAGTTTAAAATCCCGCCGCCCCGGAAATAACGGATCTCATTGGCTGTATCCAGGTGAACATCCACCTGGAAAGTCACAACGGTTCCATCCTCGCGGGCGGCGCGCACGGTCAGCTCGCTGCCGGGCGTAAGGATATGCTCCACACCCTCTACCGAGAAGGTTTCACGGCCAGTTAACCCCAGGCTCTGGAAGCTCTGACCCGCCTTATAGGTGAGAGGTAGGACGCCCATCCCGGCCAGGTTAGAACGGTGGATGCGCTCGAACGATTGGGCGATAACCGCCTTCGCACCCAGCAGCAAGGTGCCTTTGGCGGCCCAATCCCGGCTGGAGCCTGTGCCATATTCCTTACCCGCGAAGACGATTAGCGGTACGCCCTCGGATTTATAGGCCATGGCAGCATCGTAGATGGACATCTGGGCGCCATCCGGCAGGTGCAAGGTAAAACTGCCTTCTACATTGGGCAAGAGCTGATTCTTGATTCGTACATTGCCAAACGTTCCGCGGGTCATCACGCGGTCATTTCCTCGCCGTGAGCCATAAGAATTAAAATCACGCACGCTCACCCCATGCTCCAACAGGTATTTGCCGGCGGCGCCGCTGGCAGCGATGGAGCCCGCAGGAGAAATGTGGTCAGTCGTGATCGAGTCACCCAACACGATCAGCGCTCGCGCGCCGTGCAAATCCCCGGGCGCCAGCGTATCGGCCTGTGAAGCAGCATAAAAAGGCGGTTCCTGCAGGTAAGTGGATTCTTCGCTCCAGGTGTATTGGTCGTTTTCACCACTCTCGATAGCATTCCACACGGTATTGCCGGTATAAAGACCGGCGTAGCTTTGCTTAAACATCTCTGGCGTAATGCTGGCGTGAATGGTTTGCTGGATCTCTTGTGAGGTCGGCCAGATATCGCGCAGGAAAACGGGTTGGCCGTTCTTATCGGTGCCGAGTGGTTCAGTATCCAGATCGATAACGACCGTCCCGGCCAGGGCGTATGCAACCACAAGGGGTGGAGAAGCCAGATAGTTAGCCTGGGTGTAAGGGTTGATCCGCCCTTCAAAGTTGCGGTTGCCAGATAGCACCGCGCTCACCACCAGATTGGCACCGGTGACTGCCGAAATAACTTCATCCGGGAGCGGGCCAGAATTGCCGATACAGGTGGTGCACCCGTAGCCAACCAGGCTAAACCCCAACCTGGCCAGGGAATCAACCAGGCCAGCTCTCTCCAGGTAATCGATCACCACCCGCGATCCTGGAGCCAGGCTGGTCTTCACAAATGGTTTTACGCTCAATCCCTTTTCGATGGCTTTTTTGGCCAACAGACCAGCCCCAATCATGACGCTGGGATTGGATGTGTTAGTGCACGAGGTAATCGCGGCGATGACGACAGCCCCATGGCCGATCTCATCCATATGTCCATCCATATTAACCACAGCTTTCCGACCGGTCTCATCCGCCTTGACCGCATAACCGCCCTCGCTGGGTGCGCGCGTGAGGATGGTGTTGAAATTGGACTTAACCTGGCTAAGTGACAACCGGTCTTGCGGGCGTTTGGGTCCTGCCAGGCTGGGCACTACGCTGGCCAAATCGAGCTCGAGCCGCGCGGTGTAGACCGGGTCTGGGTCGCTTTCCAGGCGGAACAGGCGTTGGGTCTTGTAATAGGTTTCTACCAGCTCGACCAGCTCCGCGGAGCGTCCGGTCAGACGCAGATAAGCCAAGGTCTGGTCGTCCACCGGGAAGTAGATCATAGTCGCGCCGCTTTCTGGCGACATATTTGCGATCATCGCCCGGTCCGCCAGAGAGAGAGACGACAGGCCAGGACCAAAGAACTCCACAAACTTATCCACAACGCCTTTCTGGCGCAGTTGTTGAATAATAGTAAGGGTCAAATCGGTGGGAGTCACACCTTCTTTCAGCCTTCCGGTCAATTTAAAACCCATCACGTCCGGAGTGACCATCTCAATCGGCTGGCCCAACATGGCGCCAACCGCTTCAATCCCACCCACACCCCAACCTACGATACCCAACCCGTTGATCATGGTGGTGTGGGAATCGGTCCCCACCAGCGTATCCGGAAAGACGACCGTCTCTCCATCTTTCGTCTTAGTCAATGCGACACGGGTCAGGTATTCCAGGTTGACCTGATGCACGATGCCTGTGGAAGGCGGGACGACGGTCAGGTTTTCGAAGGCCTTCTGGCACCAGTGAAGAAACTCGTAACGTTCATGGTTGCGCTCAAACTCGATCGCGGTATTGCGTTCTAGGGCATCGGGCGATCGGTAATAATCCACCTGGACGGAGTGGTCGATCACCAGGTCGACAGGCACCAGCGGGTTCACCTTGCGAGGATCACCCCCAAGGCGGAGCATGGCCGAACGCATACCCGCCAGGTCGTTCATCACCGGCACACCGGTAAAATCTTGCATCAACACTCGCCCAGCAAAAAATGGCATCACGGGCCGCACGCTGGCAGCAGCCTCCCAGCTAGCCAGGTTGATCACATCCTGGCGGGTGGCTTCCCCGGCCTCAGCATGGCGCAGGACCGCCTCGAGGATAATTCGGATGGAATAGGGCAGGCGTTCCAGGCGCGTGAGCCCGTTTTTTTCCAGTTGGTCCAGGCGGTAAAAGGTCATCACGCCTGAACGTGTACTCAGACTACTTTTTGTGTTAAAGAGTTCTGCCATCGTTAATTGTCCATGTGTTGGATAATTGCGTCCCCAAATTGGGTGGTCTTGAGCAACGTACCACCTTCAATTAATGGGAACATTTCATTTGTCACAGTCTTTGCGGCCATGGTGCCTTCGATGCCCTTGATAATCTGGGTGGCGGCTTCATTCCAACCGAGGTAGCGCAGCATCATCTCACCCGAAAGGATCACCGAGCTTGGGTTGGCCCGGTCCTTGCCAGCGGAACGCGGCGCCGTGCCGTGAGTCGCTTCAAAGACAGCCACACCGCTTTCATAATTAATATTGGCGCCAGGTGCAATGCCCAATCCGCCGACTTGCGCGGCCAGCGCATCAGAAAGGTAATCACCGTTTAGATTGGTGGTGGCGATGACATCAAAATCGCGGGCCCGGGTGATGGTCCGCTCGAACAGTGCATCCGTGATCATATCCTTGATCAACAAGCGCCCCGATTTGAGCGCCTCTTCCTGGACCAGGTTAGCCGCATCTTCCCCTTTTTCAGATTTAACCTTGTCGTATTCCGGCAGGGTAAAGACGTAATCCGCAAACTCCTGCCTGGCCACCTCGTATCCCCAATTGCGGAAGGCACCTTCTGTGAATTTCATGATGTTGCCTTTATGCACCAGGGTCACGTTGCGCCGGTGATTTTCCAGGGCAAAACGGATTGCTGACCGGATCAGACGCTTGCTGCCCTCTTCTGAAATGGGCTTAACCCCAAAAGCGACCGAATCGGGGAACCGCACCTTGCTAAATTCATTCGGAAAATTTTCTTTCAGTAAGGCCTTAAAGCGCTCGTTGGCTTCACTGCCGCGCTCAAATTCTATGCCGGAATAGAGGTCCTCAGTATTCTCACGAAAGATGACCATGTCGACGTATTCCGGGTGCTTTACGGGTGAAGGCACACCCTGGAACCAGCGCACAGGGCGCTGGCAGGAATACAGATCCAGTTCCTTTCGCAATGCGACGTTGATCGAGCGGAAACCGCCCCCGATGGGTGTGGTCAGAGGGCCTTTGATGCCCACCAAAAATTCGCGGAAAGCAGTGATGGTGTCGTCCGGAAGCCAAGTATCAAACCGGGTATGCGCCTTCTCGCCTGCGTATACTTCCATCCAGGATATTTGCCGGCTGCCGTGATAGGCTTTCTCGATCGCGGCATTTATCACTCGCGAAGCCGCGCGCCAGATATCTGGGCCCGATCCATCCCCTTCAATGAAAGGAATGATTGGATTTTCAGGAACCTGCAGCTTGCCATCTTGAATGGCGATGCGTTTACCAGTCTGCGGAATAACGATGTTTGTGTATGTCATATCTATGTCCCTTCTTTAAATTTCCACTTCCAGGCTGTGTCAAACCCATCCGTCATCGTATGTTGATATCCGGACAAGAAACTCTCAGCCATGAGGTGAAAGGTACTGAATTTGAAGTGTTTGCGGGTGCGAAGTACCCGCAAACACCTCAAATTCGGGTCTTTTTCGCACTCTTGACATATCATACCATCCCTCATATAATTCGCCAATATTTTCGGGACAGCGTCTCATATATTGAGACAATTCAGACATAACGAACATGCAGACTGATAAAGCGCAAACCTTACACCGCATTATCGCCATCCTGGACTGCTTCACCCTGGAGCATCCTGCCATGGGTGTGCGGGAGGTTGCCCGCGTGGTTCATCTGTCTAGCAGCACCACCGGGCGGTTAATGGCCTCTCTGAAAAGGCTGAGGATTTTAAGCCAGAACCCGTCGACCCACACTTATTCCCTCGGAGCACGGGTGTTAACCTGGGCCGGGGTCTACACCGGAACATTGGACATCCGCAATACCGCCTTGCCTGCTCTCGAAGAGCTGCACCGTGACACACGCGAGACAATCAGCCTATATATTCTGGAAGGCAATGAACGGGTCTGCGTGGAACGGATCGAAAGCCCCGAAAATGTGCGCATCGTCGCCCGGTTGGGCCGCCGCCTCCCTTTATATGCCGGCTCGGCAGGCAAGGTTTTCCTGGCGTTCATGCCCAGCCAGGAACGCGAGGAAATTTTAAATTCAGTGCCGCTTGTACCTCTGACTACCCACACCATCACCGATCCAGCGGAGCTGCACAAAGAATTGGACTGCATCCGCCAACAAGGTTACGCCATCAGCCGGGGCGAATGGACCCAGGATGCCTCAGGGGTGGCTGCGCCAGTCTTTGACCCGACAGGGATCGTGGCAGCACTGACCATCTCGGGCCCATCCCAACGTTTTACCGCCGAAGCTTTTGCCAAATATGTGCCGGAGGTCAGCCGTGTCGCGGCGACTATTTCTCGCGACCTGGGGTATCGCGGGAATGGGATCGGCATCCAGCCTGTTCGACAATCCCTTCATTAAATATTTATTTTAAAAGGTGACGTTGAGCTCATTCCCTGACCAGGGGATATTTTTAAACATATCAATAAAAAAGTGGCTCTTTGGGAATTTCCGTGGTGAAACCTCGCATTTTGGGTGTTAGCACGCATACGCGCGCTCACACCCAAAATGCGAACCATTCCACGGGAAATCCTGAAGAACCAAAAAAGTAGTTGGTAAAAAGAGGAGAACGGCCGCTATGGGTGTTATCACCGGATCCGAACATAAAAAATCCACGCAGATGTGTTCATCGCCAAAAGCTGCGGGGGCAGCCAAGCAGATGATCCAGGAGAAAATTGCGACCCAACTGCCTTCGTGGCGCAGCCGCGTTGCCCGGTTGATGCGCGAACACGGCGATTTTAAAATTTGCAATGTGACAGTCGAACAAATTTACGCAGGCATCCGCGGGGTGCAAATCCAGGTCAGCGACATTTCATACGTCGACCCGACCCAGGGCCTCCGCCTGCGGGGTTACACCATTCCCGAATTGATGACCTTGTTGCCCAAAGCGCCCGGTACAGAATACCCGCTGGTCGGCGGTCTTTTCTATTTGCTGCTGGTAGATGAACTGCCCAGCGATGAGCACGCCCGCGCTGTGGAGGAAGACTGGAAAGCCCGCAGCCAGGTTCCCGACTACATTTTCAACATAATCAAGGCCATGCCAGGAGACACCCACCCGATGACGTTGTTTTCACAGGCCATCCTGGCCTTGCAGCGTGAGTCAGTCTTTTCTCACGAATACACCAACGGGATCAAAAAGGGTGACTATTGGGAGGCCTATCTTGAAGACAGCTTCAACCTGACAGCCAAGCTTCCAACCATCGCGGCATATATCTATAATTTAAAATATCGCAACGGCGAATATATCCCGCCTGACCCCGACATGGATTGGGCAGCCAACTTCGCCACTATGATAGGCTACGGCGATAACCGAGAATACCAGGACCTCTGCCGCCTGATTATGGTGATCCATTCCGATCACGAGGGCGCCAATGTCAGTGCGCACGCTTCGCACCTGGTCGCCTCTGCCCTGTCCGACGTTTATTATGCCTGTTCGGCCGGCATGGATGGGCTGGCCGGTCCCCTGCACGGCTTGGCCAACCAGGAATGCCTGCGTTGGCTGCTGGACGTAATGGCAATCTTCCCTGAACTGCCTAACCGCGACGTCTTCGAACAGTTCCTGTGGGAACAGATCACCGCTGGCGCACTCATTCCGGGATATGGACATGCCGTCTTGCGCACCACCGACCCACGGTTCACCGTGCAGTATGAGTTTGCCAGAAAATACCTGCCAGAGGATGAGGTATTCAAGCTGGTGGGCCTGGTGTACGACGTGCTGCCCGGAGTGCTGACCCGTTATGGCAAGGTCAAAAACCCGTGGCCCAACGTGGATGCGATCAATGGTGCGCTGCAATACCATTACGGGGTCACCCAGTTTGATTTTTACACGGTGCTCTTTGGCGTCAGCCGCATCCTTGGCCTGACCTCACACGCGGTCTGGTCGCGCGCTCTGGGTAAACCCATCGAACGTCCCAAATCTCTGACCACACGCTTGCTCGAAGAGATGGTGTCGAAATCGGTTAAACATTAAGAGGAGTTGATATGGAAAACGGGTCTTTTCAAATATTCGAAGGTAAGGTCATCATCCGCCAGAGAGGCAAGCTCTGCGATAATCCGGAAGAGCTGCTATCCAGCAAGCTATTCCTGGTGATCCTCAAACAGTACGTCACCGAGCTAAAAACCCGAGAGTCCAAGCTTCTGAAGGTCTTTGAAGGCCCGGCGATCAGCGACGGCGACATCCGAATCTTGGTGAAGACCCTGATTTTCCTGACCAAGCTGCCGGCTGACCTGGTACCCCGTGTTCAGGAAGGTTCGGCCCAGTTTTTCTGCGATAGGGATCTTCTGCACGATTTTATTGAACAGTTCTATAACTACTGGCGCCAGCTTCACCGCCTGGTGATCTGTGATTCATACGAAGACCACGTGGATGAGCGCCCCTACCATACATTCAATGAGACCGTCGAAACCCTCATGCACACTGTGCGCAGCACTTACCGGGACGTGCAGGAAAAAGTAACCGGCAACCACCCGCGCATCTACCGCCAGGTAAGCGCCGGGGCCGAGATCGGTGCGATCGCACTGCCCAAAGATATCCTTTATCCCACACCCCTTTACCAGAAACTAAACCAAATCTCAGTTATACGCCAGGTGTTGATCTACCCACCCATGATCTTCAACTCGCCCATGAACAAACGGAAAGGCATGTTCGAGCAGGTTTCACGCAACCCGCTGGAGTCGGTTGACCTCAACCCGAAGGATTGGGTGTGCTACCCGGCCAAGGTTGGTCCACTGCTGATCATGATCTATTTTTCGATTCATTTCTTCGAGCTGGGCTTTTCATTGTGCAACCTGCTCGAACTGGCCGAAGATGAAGACCTGAAACGCAAACCGGACGCTGTTTACCTGTTTGGTGTGCAAGATGCACCCAGGCTTAACCCGGCCGGTTCGGAGCAAATCTTCTACGATGACATCGAAAACGACATGCTGATCGGGATGGTACCCGGCAATGATGAGTTTGGTTATTTCGGCTATCTCAAGAAAATGGTTCTGACCCTGCACAACATCAAAATGATGAAAAGCGGCCGCTTGCCCTTCCACGGTGCATTGGTGCGCATCTCCGTTCAAAACAAGCGCCCAACGACTTTCTTGATCATGGGAGATACCGGCGCCGGCAAATCCGAAACCCTGGAAGCGCTGCGTTCGATCGGTAGGAAAGAGTTGAAAGACCTGATCATCATTGCCGATGATATGGGCTCGCTCAATTTCGACGCGGATGGCGTCTTACTCGGTTATGGCACTGAGATGGGAGCCTTCGTGCGCCTGGACGATTTATCATCAGGTTATGCCCTCGGGCAGATCGACCGCACCATCATCATGAACCCGGATGAGGTGAACGCCCGCGTCGTCATCCCGGTGACCGATTACAAAGAAGTCATCAAGGGTTACCCGGTTGACTTTATCCTGTATGCTAATAATTACGAAGAGGTCGATAACGCCCACCCTCCCATCCAACGCTTCACGACCCCCGAAGAAGCCTTGGCCGTGTTCCGGGAAGGCAAGGTGATGAGCAAAGGCACCACCACCACCACAGGGCTGGTACACACCTATTTCGCTAACATTTTCGGCCCGGCCCAATATCAAGAACTGCATGAGGGTTTGGCCCAGAGTTATTTTGCAAAGTTCTTCGCCAACCACCTGTTCGTCGGACAACTGCGCACCCGCCTGGGCATCCCCGGCAAAGAACGTCTTGGACCTGAAGAAGCCGCCAGGGAACTTTTATGTATTATCAACGAATTGTCATAAAACTGGGCACGTCCACACTGACCGGTGGCGCTAACAAGATCTCACCATCCAAGGTATTTGACATCGTGCGCCAGGTGGTAGCATTGCGCGCAGATGGCAGCCAGGTTATTTTAGTCTCGTCCGGAGCGATTGCCGCCGGGCGAGAAGCTTTAAATTTTCCGGACCTGCCCAGGTTTTTGCCAGCCAAGCAAATGCTGGCAGCCGTGGGCCAACCGCGGTTGATGGGTTTGTACGACCAGTTTTTTCGCATGTACAGTGAAACCGCCGCTCAGGTGCTGCTCACCCGCACAGACCTGAGTGACCGGCGAGGTTATCTGAATGCCCACGACACCATCGAAGCTCTGCTCGGCCAGGGGGTGATTCCGATCATCAACGAAAACGACACCGTCGCTACCGAGGAAATCCGTTTCGGTGACAACGACAGCCTGTCGGCCCTGGTAGCCAACCTGATCGAGGCGGACCTGCTTATCCTGCTGACCGACCAACCCGGTTTTTTCACCAGCGATCCACGCAGGAATGCTAACGCCCAATTAATTCCCACCATCGCCTCTTTGGAGATCCCGGAAGAGATATGGAAGGCCGCTGACGGCACCTCAACCGGGCTGGGTACGGGCGGCATGACCACCAAGCTGCACGCCGCTGACCTGGCGCGCCGCTCGGGCACCACCACGGTTATTGCCTTTGGGGGTGATACGGACATCCTGCTGCGTATCGGCGGTAAGGAAGCCGTTGGGACCATCATCCTGCCGGTGGCAAATAAACTGGAAGGAAAAAAACGCTACATCCTGGCCGGGATGCGCGCGACCGGGGCACTCAGCATCGATTCTGGCGCAGTCAAGGCCCTGGAAGAGGGCGGCAGCCTTTTGCCAGTCGGAGTAAAAAAAGTTAAGGGAAATTTTGAACGCGGCGACACCGTGCGGGTGGTCGACCCCACCGGCAAGGAAATCGCCCTTGGCCTGGTGAATTATGCCTCGAAAGACCTGCTGCGTTGCGCAGGTCACCGCTCGGTAGAGATCGAACCCATCCTGGGTTACACCTTCGGCGATGAAGTGATCCATCGCAATAATTTATTCCTCTTATGAGACCATTCGTAACAATTCAA
>DAIQPZ010000056.1:8144-14978 GCA_036787065.1 Anaerolineaceae bacterium | reverse complement strand
CAGGCCAAAGTTGACCCGCAGTCCAGTTTACCCAACCAGGTGCGCAAAGCCGCCGGTCAAAATTATGGCATTGCCGGGCAGATCCAACCGGGTGAAATAATCGACATTCTCGAAGGTCCGGCTTGATCGGATAGACAGCGGAAGGGAATAAAAACACTTACTGGCTGGCGCCCGTCAGCTAATAGACTGCCCAGACATTGCCTAATGTCGCATCCGCTCATGGGTCGTCAACTCCAGTTCTTAAAATCCCTCATGCAGTGAAAGGTCGCTACTCCTTGCGACTGGGCAGCCATGGCAGCAAAGTATTCTTGTGGCCTGGTAATCGCAATTGCAGCGGCTTTTTCGAAGCGCAGACCCCGCGTAGTGACGCCCGATGAGCATCCCGCATCACTGAAAGGCAATGGCCAATCACTATACAGGGCCAGCAGCCAGCGAATGGGGCGGGGAAAAGCCACACCGCTGTTGTTCCAACGCATGGATTTATCAAAATGGAGACCCCTACCCAGCTCGAAAGAGCTGTTGAATGCACCTGGGGCGCCGGGCGGCCTGATCCACTGACCACCGCGGATGCGTAACGCCTGCCGTCCATCTCGCGGATCTGAAGTTCAGTCACGCTGATCCCGCGACTACGAGCAAAGCCCTCCACCGCTTTTGTCGGTTGGCCGGCGGAGTCAAAAGCCCGGTCAGCCGGCGGACCCTTGATCAGCGAAGTACGGTCAGGTTGGCGCGCCGCCAATTCTTTGACCCACACCACCAGCCGGTCGCCTTCAAGCCGGATGATCCCCGTAACTTTCTCGCACTTCGCGCAAGAAGGTGGGCGTATTAAGATTACGCTCTAACAAAAAGGTCAGATAGCCGTAGAGCAAGGACTCCATTTCAAGTGTCACCGGGGGCAGGATGCTTACGCGGCTGGCTTCAGCATAGGAACTGCGTTGGAGATGGCGCAGATATTTAAGCGCCAGCATAGAGACCCCCCTCGCCCCTGGCTGTCCCACGCCACATTCAGGACACAACACCCCACCAGTTAGATTGGAGAAAAACTGGTCTTCAGCCTTGATTTCCCGGCGGCAGTTAACACAATTGAAGAGTTCCGGGCGATACCCCACCCCATCGAGCAACTGCATCTCGTAATAACGGGCGACCAACCAGGGCGGTTCTAACCCGGCCAACCGGGCAAGAGAATCGGTCAGCAAGCTATACAACAGCCGGTTGCTGCCTTCTTCATAAGTAAAGCGATCGATCAGCTCCAGCAGGTAAATGGCATAGCCAGTGCGCAGCAGATCCTCGCGTATCGGCTGGTAAGCCTCCACCGTCTCAGCCTGGGTGATAATCGGCAAGTCACGCGCGCGGGCCAGGTACAGACGCACACGGGTAAAAGGCTCCAGATGGCCGGCTTTTCGCGAACGGATCTTCCGCACGCCCTTGGCCACAGCACGGAGCTTACCCATCTCGCGCGTATAGAGCACCAGAATGCGGTCAGCCTCTCCCCAATCATTATGGCGTAAAACCACCGCTTCAGCGTGGAATGAATGATCGCGCTCAGGCATGGTTTTGATCAACTCGAGCAACAACCGAGGAGAAATCCGTTGGGCTACCCTTCCAATAAATCTTTAGGGCCAAAGGCGCCTGGGAGCAAGTCGCTCAACGCAACCTCCTGGAGAATGTGCCCATGGTCGTTGGCGATCAGGACGATAGTTTGCAGTCCGAATTCCGCCATAACCTGCCGGCAAGAGCCGCATGGGGTACCCCCATTCTCCGTCACCACGGCAATGGCGGTAAACTGGCGCTCACCCTCAGAGACAGCCTTAAACACTGCTACGCGTTCAGCGCAGATCCCGGTTGGATAAGCCGCATTTTCGATGTTGACACCATCATAAATCCGCCCTGATGCGGTTAAAAGCGCTGCGCCGACCGCATAATGGGAATAAGGCGCATAAGCCCATTGGCGGGCATTAACGGCAGCCTCGACCAAACGTTGGCGCATTTCATCCGTTATCATGGGGTTCTTCAAGCTCCTTTTCTTGGGTAGGCTGGATCCGCAGCGCACGCACTTTGCGGATGCGCCTGCCGATAACCTGATCGACGGTTAATTTCAGGCCCTGTTCTTCAATTTCAATTTTCTCGCCAATGGCCGGAATACGGCCAATCTGACCATAAATAAAACCACCCAGTGTATCGGCAACCTCTTTGGTCAGGTGAGAGCCCATAACCTCGTTAAAATCATCCAGGTCGATCTTGCCCTGGAAAACATATTCATCCGGGGTGATCTGCTGGTAAAGAAGCTCCTCGCTCTGGTCGTATTCATCACGGATTTCACCGACAATCTCCTCAACGATATCCTCCAGCGCAACCAGGCCAGCCACCCCGCCATATTCGTCGACCACGACAGCCAGGTGCACCCGGCTAGACTGCATCTCAGTGAGCAGCTCGTCCACTTTTTTAGCCTCAGGGACGAAATAGGCCGGTCGAAGCAGGTCGCGCAGACCGCCTGGCGCGTTTTCTACACGACGGGACCTTAGCAAATCTTTGGCATACAACATGCCCACCACGTTATCAATGGTTTCTTCATAGACAGGCACGCGGGAATGACCGGAGCGCGCCAGAGTCTCAACCGCATCTTCCAGGGGTGTTGCCACCTCCAGGGCGAGGATATCGATGCGCGGAACCATTATTTCATGCGCCAGCGTCTCACCAAAATGAATGATGGAAAATATCATCTCGCGTTCGCCTTTTTCCAGGCTTCCCTGAGGCTGGCCTACCTCTACCCAGGCTTTGAGATCTTCTTCTGTAACGGCATTGATAGTCTTTTGCTGATTTTTTGGATACCCCCATAGAAACAGAAGAACCAGCGAAAAAGGTGTCATCAGGATATCCAAAAGCCCGCCAAAAAATGCCAGGTGAAGGACAGCTTCCTCCGGGTTGCGCAAAATAAAGCGCTCAACCAGGAACTCCGCCGATACCAACGTCCCTCCGGCCAGGACCAGCAGACCGATGGCGCCCCAAATAGATAAGTTGGCATTGGACCGGTCCCACACCCACCACAAGACCACTCCGGCCAGGGCAAAATGAAAGAGCGCCATCAACAAGCGCAAACTGATGCGCAAACGCGGCCGGTCGATCACTTTTAAAGCCCGGTCAACCGCTGCACCACGCGCCTCACGTAAATTTAATAAAAAGTGCAGGCGTGTGTTGATCAAACTGGCCCTCACCCCATCAATGACCAGGTCCAGGATCAAAAGCAGCCCAAGGATAAACACAGGTACTTCCATTGTTTAAAATATTACCACAAAGGTTAGAAGCTCACAAAGAAATAGGTACATTTCCGTAATGGGGCATGGTACCATCCCCGCTGTCCTTTTCCCAAGGGATGGAGAGAAAACCAGAGGATACCGGCAGTCGAGTCTATATTTACAATCATGTAATCGGTCTTCAAAGGTCCTAACATAAAAGTCCTTTCATTTCCCCAACTAAGGTGAAATGAAAGGACTTTTATTTCGTCTAACCATAGGCTGGGGCACCTGGGCTCGAACCAAGATCCTCAGATCCAAAGTCTGGTGTGCTGCCATTGCACCATGCCCCATCAAAAAAAACCAAAACCGCTAAAATATTTGACACAACCTGTAAGAACTGACCCCGATTATAACCCGAAATAAGGCGATCCGGCAACCCAAAAGAAATATCAGCACGCTAGGTCTAGGAATACCCTTACGAATTCCCATCCTTGGGTTTATCCGCGTCGGGTGGTGTCAAACCCATCTTGCGCGCCTGTTCGTAAGTCAATGTGTTTGCCCGGGTGGGCGAACTAGCCGCCGGCCGGCGATCGACGACTTCCTCCCAAAAGGCATCAGCATTTTCGCCCAGGTTTTTTTGCGCTTCTTCCTGTATGCTGAGGTCTATGTCCAGTTTTTGATCTACCGCACCATCCGGCACGACCACCGGACGGAATGTCAAAAGAGATGGTCCGGTCGAATCACCCAAATCTGGATTTTGTTCATTTTTGGGGTTAACAGGACTGGCAGAATCACCCGGACCGGTTTGACCTTGAACAACCTCACCGTCCTTGGACACGCCTAATGCGCCTGTTTTTCCACTGTGCTTGCGCGTCACCGGGAGAGAACCTTTTTCACGCAGAAAACCCAGGATATTGAGGCGCGCGCGGGTGATTTCATCAAATGCGATCGCCGTGGCGACCCGCGATGGACCGTGTTTAAAAGCGATCACCAGGGCCATGGTGGCGTTCAAAGACACTGCCATCAGATCAATCTTCGCACCACGGAAAGCCATGACGATCTCTGTATCCGTTTGGCCCAAAGTGAGTGGGACATTTGCGCCCGCGCTCAACGCCATCATGACGGCTGGCAACACATGGGTACCCCCTAATAAACCCTGCAAGTCACCCTCCTGCAACAGGATGTGGCCCAGGTCATCCAATACACCCACTGCTGGCGAATTTAAACTCAGTCGGAGCTGGCTGATCTGTTCTTTCAAGCGATTAGGCAGCACCAAAGGCACCGCCGAGGCAGGTTCTGCTGGCGAAATGAGCGGCGCAGTCTTATTCAATTCTAACAGCCGTGATACCGCGTTTAAAAAATCATCCATTGCCAGGGGTTTACGGAAAAAGATATCCGCCCCAGCCTCGATGGACTGCTGCTGCAGAGACGCGTCATCCATCCCTGAAATCTGGATGACTTTCACCGTTTTATGGCGCAAGCGAACGCGCCGGGTAAATTCCAACCCGGATATACCCGCCAGGCGTATGTCGGAGATCATCAAGTCAACCGGGTTGCGCGTGGCCTCCAACAAGCCTTCTTCAGCAGAGGGTACGACCCGCACAACCAACTGGTCACTTAAAGTCGCCAGAGCGGCCTGCAGCATGCGGCTCAACTCAGCGACATCATCCACGATAAGGACATTTTTATGCGCCATACCTGCTCCAATTTCGGTTGCTACTCAGGCCCTTTTGAAAAACACCAAAACTCGGCAATTTTCTTCGCATGGCTGAGCAGTTACCAATTTCGATTATTATTTATGACATTGGCTGCCATAATCGTAAGTGGCCAGGGACCAGAAATCACTCCGCGCGGAAGTGTCGACAGAGATAGCGCACATATCCGGGCGGGCCACAATGACTTTCACAAATGCGTACAACGGGATCGCCGGAAGATCGGTGGCAAATATTGACTGTGCCTTCGCCTGGCTTTCAGCATAGCCGGTTTGCCCCGGCAACAACAACAGCGCTTGCGAACAGGCTGCATCAAAAGACGAGTTTGAATAACCGGTAATATTCACCCCCACCCACTGGTTCGAGACAGCAGGAATGCGGCTGGTCTGATAGAGGAAGCAGGGCGGTTGCGCACTGTTTTCCCAAGAAAAAGCCACCAGGTCAAATTTACGCCCGAAGATGGCGCCCGCCGGCCCCTCGGCGAACAGATCGCCAGGCGCAAAGGTTTTTAGCTGTATTTTGATTCCGCAAGCTGCTAATGATTTGCCCAAAACATCCCCCACCTGGCGGCGTAGATCGGCCTGAGTTGTGAAATAGTCGACCACAAAGGGCGTTCCATCCGGCACACCTTTGATGCCATGCGCCACCCGGGGTGTGCTGGGATCGCCGTCATCGTCCTTCCATCCGACCAGATCTAAAAGGTGGCTTCCTTGAGTCACATCATACGAATAATGGGTCACATCTTTATTATAGAGCGGATTGGACGGAAGCAGATAGCTATCGGGCACTACAGATTGGCCTTTTAAAATCTGGTCGACGATCCCCTGGCGGTCCATGCAATAGGCAAAGGCCTGGCGTGTGCGGTTATCACCAAAATAATCCGGACGAGAACCTGCCGGCGTTTTGGTGTCATAAGCGGCTGGCCGGATATCAAAATCGACATGCTCCCACTCAGGACCGGACCCAATAAAAGATTGGATCTTTTTATTCTGGGTAAGTTCAAGCACAGAAGCCAGTTGCTGGTCGAGCATGGAGGACGTGTCAACCATGTCGCACTCGCCGGCTAACACAGCGCTCAGGCTCGCGTCTGGCCCAGATGTTATAAATCGGTATACCAGGGTATCAAACTTTGGCAAGCCGTCTTTGGCGCGGAAATAATAAGGGTTTTTATGCAGGGTGATATGGTCCCCTTTAACCCATTCATCGATGACGTAGGGACCCCAGCCCAACGGTTTCTCGGTCGCATCCGGCGATTGGAGCATATCTTTGGGGCTAATTTTTGCTAAACTATGCTCCGGCAGTGGCAGCCAGATGCTGCTCATGGCGCTGGGCGCGAGGTAACCCGGTTTGCCTATCCACTGCAAGGTTTGGTCGTCCACCGCCAGGTAGCTGGTCGATCGATCGATCGCGTACTTGGAGGTAGGGGTCGATGGATCGGCGGCTAAATTGAACGAATAAACCGAGTCGGAGGCTTTCAAAGCGATCCCATCCGACCATTTGAGCCCAGCAAGCAGTTTAAAAGTCACCGCCATCTGGTCCATTTTCAGGCTGCTCTTGCCATCCCATGGAAGTGCGCAATCGGGCGCAGTACACCCGGCCGGGCGCACCAGAATTCCTTTAGCCAGGCTAACCAGGTTGCCATTGGCATCTATCACTTCGTCGCCAGCCTGGACCGCTACAGGGTTCACCGCGGCATCCCCATCCGCCAGACTGGGGAGTTTTTGAAGGATCGCGGCCTTAGGGGTAACCCCTTGCGTCACCGGTCCATCGTAAACAGCTTCCAGCACGTTCCACTGGGCCTTCGAGGAGGGACCGTATATATACAGCGAAGCCGGCTCTTCACCCAGACAGGCCACCAGGGTACGTTTTGGTAGAGACGCAGAAGGAGTGGG
>DAIQPZ010000056.1:0-8044 GCA_036787065.1 Anaerolineaceae bacterium | reverse complement strand
AGGAGTGGGCCTTGGCCCCAGGGAAGGGGTTTGGGTAACTCCCGAAATGGGTGTTGACGCAAGCCGGGTTGGTTTTGCCTGGCAGGCAGATAACACCAGCATGCCCAACAAGCTCACCAGGGCCAAAACACGCCCTGATGTCAAACGATCAAACTTCACAAGGTTAGATAAGAAATGCATCCAGGGATTCCTCCACTCCCCATTCTATCATTATTGCTCGCCTGCAAACAATGCAAATCGGTCACACAGATGCATTTAAATTCTATGGTGAAATCAGACAGCTTGTGCGCTGCGCGCACAAGCTGTCTGATTTCACCAGTATTCCCGCTATGGTAGTTAATTCTGTTTTTCTGCCCACCAGCAAGCCACATAATGGTCAGGCCTGAGCTGTTTGAACTCCGGCTCCTGCTGCTTGCAAATATCCATCGCCATCTGGCAGCGCGGATGAAAGCGGCAGCCGCTGGGAGGATGAAGCGGGCTGGGGACGTCCCCTTTCAGGATGATCCGCTCGCGGCGCAGCTTGGGATCGGGGACCGGGATAGCAGACATCAACGCTTGCGTGTAAGGGTGCAGCGGGTTGAGGAACAATTCGCCCCGGTCGGCCAGTTCAACTATTTTACCCAGGTACATCACCGCTACCCGGTTTGAAATGTGCTCCACGACACTCAAGTTATGCGCAATAAACAAATAAGTCAGCCCAAATTCTTTCTGCAGGTCTTTCAAGATGTTTAGCACCTGAGATTGAATAGACACATCCAGCGCGGAAACGGGTTCGTCACAAATAATGAATTTCGGTAAAAGCGCCAGAGCCCTGGCGATACCAATCCGCTGGCGCTGCCCCCCAGAGAATTCATGCGGATAACGCCGAGCATGGTAATCTTCCAGCCCGACTTTACGCAGCTTCTCGATCATCATCTCGTATTGTTCTTTTGCTGACCCGATCCCGTGAATCTTCAAACCTTCTATGACCGAATCGCCAATCGGCATGCGTGGATCGAGCGAGGCATACGGATCCTGGAAAATAATTTGCATATCGCGCCGCATGGCTTTGAGCTCATTGCCCTTTAAATTAAAGACATCTTTTCCTTCCAAAAACACTTTGCCAGCGGTGGGTTCAATCAAACGCAGCATGGTCCGGCCTACGGTGGTTTTACCACAACCCGACTCACCCACCAGGCCCAGAGTCTCACCCGATTTAATCGTAAAACTGACGTCATCTACTGCCTGAACCCAGGCAATCGTACGCTGTAGAACCCCACCCCGCACGGGGAAATATTTTTTGAGGTTCTGCACAACAACCAGGTTTTGTGAATCTTTTGCTCCCAGCTGGGCTTTATCGTTAACAATAGGTTCGGCGCGTTGGTTCATTTGTACCCTAGTTCCTCATTCTCTTAACCCATTGGGATGGGAGCCCGATGATCGCCATGGTCCTGATACAGCCAGCAACGAACGGTGTGTCCAGGTTCAACCGCCAGCAGCTCGGGTTCGGTTTCGGTACAAATTCTAAGCTGGTGTTGGAGCCTGGCCCGGCAACGCGATGCAAACCGGCAGCCTGCCGGCAAATTGATCAAATTAGGAACCGTGCCAGGAATCACATCCAGTTTATCCTGCACTTTGCCTAAAATTGGAATGGAGCCAATCAAGCCCTGGGTGTAAGGATGGAGGGGTTTTTCAAACAGACGGATGGTGACTGCCTCTTCCACGATGCGCCCTGCATACATCACGGCGACCCGATCAGCCATTTCGGCGATCACACCCAGGTCGTGGGTGATCAAGATCACAGACGTACCCATCCGGTTGCGCAGGTCACGCATCAGGTCCAAAATCTGGGCCTGGATGGTCACATCCAGCGCGGTGGTCGGTTCGTCGGCGATTAAAAGTTGCGGGTTGAGCGCCAGCGCCATGGCAATCATCACCCGCTGCGCCTGCCCGCCCGACATTTCATGCGGAAAAGCCCGTGCTTTGCGCTCAGGATCTGGAATACCCACCAAACGCAGCAGATCGATCGCGCGGGCCCAACTGTTTGCCTTATCCAGATTCTTGTGAATCTGCAAGACCTCTGCGACCTGATCGGCCACATTAAATACCGGGTTTAGGCTGCTTTGCGGCTGCTGGAAAATCATCGACATGCGGTTACCCCGCATCGTCACCATCTCAGATTCGGACAGCTTCAAGACGTCGCGGCCTTCAAACAGGATCTGCCCTTCAATTATTCGGCCAGGGACGCTCACCAGGCGCATAATTGAAAATGAAGTCACACTTTTTCCACAGCCCGATTCACCCACCAGGCCTAAAACTTCTCCTTGTTTGACAGAAAAGTCAACCCCATCGACTGCCTTGACAATTCCTTCTTCGGTATAAAAATAAGTTTTTAACCCGTGTACTTCCAGTATATTCCCACCCAATGATGGAGAATTACCTATTGTCATGCTTCTCTCTCCTTGAGCAATATTGCCGGTCGCTACTCGCTTATAGGTAAATAATACCGAATTTTAGGGGTTTGCGGGTGCTTCGCACCCGCAAACCCCTAAAATTCGGGTCTTTTACACATGAGCTAAGCAGTTACTATCGTTGTATTATAAGCCGTTTATTGCCAGGCGTCGTTAATTGAGGCTGTACCTGGCAATCACCGGCCCAATCAAAATGATGCTATGTCTTAAGTTTTCTCCCAAAAAACAGCAGACTTATGATCACTAAAAAACAACCAGCCAGCCACCATAACCATACTGGCGGAGTTTGTGCAGTTTCGGGTTGAGGTGAGCTCAAGGAAATTTGTTTGGCATTATCTGCATTCAGGGATAAGTTTCCCAGATCGATTCCATTAATCCGCATGATAAAGGCCGTCAACTGCCAATACTCATCGTCCTTCAAACTTCCTGGGGCCTGGTAGGGCATTCTGCTACGGATATATTCGTAAAGCACCCCGGCTGTTTTAAAACTGGTCCGGAGCCCCGGTGTGCGGACCGGGGGAATGTTTTTGGGAAGGACGAAACCATCCGGGGGATGATGCGGTCCGTGGCATCTGGCCGAATAACAATTCAAAGGACCCGTTCCAATAGAATCGGCGATCCACTGCTTGGTTAATCCTTGACCCTGATCGCCATGACAGACCATGCACACCAGGTAATAGACCTGGCCGCCCTGATCCGCCTGGTTTGGATGTTCCGGTAAGACGTATGGAGTCAGGTTCCGAGGCATGACGGGCGGCAGGGTCGCCTGGGGCGCCTGATCTTGGGCTGAAACCTGGAAAGCCCCCTGGCTGGCCATGAGCATTAAACCACTGACGGCCAAGATCATCGCCAAGACAAAGATCAGGCCAGGTCCCTCAATATGAAGCTTAGAGCCATTACGTTTTTCCACGCATCTTGGGATCGAGGATATCCCGCATCGCATCGCCCAGCAGGTTCCACCCCAGTACAAACAACACCAGGGCCAGCCCCGGCCATAAGAGGATGTACCAGTAATGTCCGAGGTCAGGGATCCAGTCGCGGGCATGGCTCAATAATTGACCCCAGTCCGCATACCCTTCCGGCGCGCCAATCCCCAAAAAGCTCAGCGCGGCAAAACTCAGCACCACATCGCCGATTGCCAGAGAAGCCAGCACCAGCGTTGGGAATACCGCATTCGGGATGATATGTTTGATGAGGATGCGGCTGTCTTTTACGCCGATTACACGCGCCGCCAGCACGTAATCGCGCTCCCGAACGGAAAGGATATCCCCGCGAATCAGCCGTGAATAACCCATCCAGCCAAAGCCAATCAGGGCCAGCATGGTAGGCCACAGGCTGCGTCCCATTTTGGGGATCAAGACTGCCGCCAGGATAAGAGCGGCTAAGATATAAGGCAGGGTGAGAAAAACATCCACAATCCGCATCAGGATATTGTCGATGGCGCCCCCATAATAAGCTGCGATAGCCCCAACCGACAGCCCAATCATAACCGTGACGAACACCACGAAAATACCGGTCATAAAGGCTGTGCGAGCGCCCCAGATGATCCCATAAAAGATATCATACTGGTTAGCTGAAGTACCCAAGACGTGCACCCAGGTGTCCGTGTGCATAATCGACTTCCACCAGAACGGCAGGGGCGGTTGGTCGCCAAACGCCCAGGCCGAACCCGCGGGCATCGGGACCGGGCTGAACCCGTCGCGAGGAATCATGTAAGGATCGCTGTTTGGTAAAGGCGGGGCGATCAGAGGCGCGGCCAGGGCAACGATGGCATAGATCAAGATCAGGCTCATTCCCGCGACAGAGGCTGGCGTACGCACCAGTCCGCGTACCAGGCGGTAATTTTCTGGACCGGACAGTCGTTCCAGCCAGTTAATTTTGCGGTCCGAAATGGTCTCGGCCAGCACATCCGCCGGTTTTTCGAACACATCAGGGGTTGTAACAGCCATCTCGCACCTCCTCAGGCCAGGCGAACCCGTGGATCGATGACAGCATACATCACATCCACGATCAGATTAGCAACGATAAGCACGAAACCGTCAAAAAGTGCAAAACCGAGTGTGGTCACCACATCCAGGTTTTGGGCGGCCACGGCCGCGGCCGAGCCGATCCCCGGGTAGTTAAAAACCGTCTCAGTAATCACCACCCCGCCCAGCAATCCGACCACTTGAAAACCCGCCAGGGTTACCACCGGGATCAACGCATTCGGGCGGGCATGCTTGTTGATCACATCGCGCTCGGGCACGCCCTTGGCGCGGGCCGTGGTCACATATTCCTGGCGCAATGTCTCCAGCATGGAAGAACGCGTTACCCGCAGGAAGGTCGCCCAACTGATATAGGAAAGGGTCAGCACCGGCAGGAACAGGTGGCGCAATGTATCCAAAAATATATCGAAGCGCCCGTTCAGCAAGGAGTCGACCGTCATCAGATAGGTATACTGGTGGAAATCCCCCGAATTCACCACGCGCATGGCCCAATCCGAAAGGCGCCCGGGCGGAAACCAATGCATATTCGCGTAAAAAATCATCAACACCAGCAGGCCAAAAACAAAAGTGGGGAAGGAGGTGCCTACGATGCTGAAGATGCGCGCGATTTGGTCAAAGATACCGTTGTGATGGACGGCCGCCTGCACCCCCAGCCACAGGCCGATGCCAATAATCGGGAAAACAGCCCACAGGGCCAGCTCAAGCGTCGCCGGGAAGCGCGTGGCGATCAATTGGGACACCGGCTGAGAGTTGACCCGCGAATAGCCAAAATCACCGAACACGATCCCACCCACCCGGCTACCGGTAACCGGATCGGTCGTGCCCACCAACCAATGCCAATACTGCACCGGCAGGGGTTGGTCCAGGCCATAATGGCGGATGATGCCGTCCAGTGCCCCGGCCGTTTTAGGAATATCCCGGACGTACAGGGCGGCGCGCTGGCCGGGCTCAAGGAACTGCAGCATCCCAAAGATAAGTATGGTCACCCCAAACAACATCACCGGTAATAGCAGGAGACGACGGATAATATAGGATGTCATAGTCCAATATTCCTTATCAACTTTCTCATCGATCTACTCAGAAGTCTTTTGTTGTGGGCGGATTCACCCTAAGCTCTTGAGCGCAGCGCTCACAACAAAAGAGTGCCGGGTAAATTGATTCTGGGGTGTATGTAACAGGGACCTGTCACACACACCCCATTTTTTGGCTGGCGCTCAACCTTCAGGATAAATCCGCCGGGTTAAGCGCCGTTGGTAAGTTAGTCCTTAGACAGTGTGTAGTAATAGAAACCGCCGTACAGCGGGTTATAGTAATAACCTTTCACCCAGCGCTGTTCGTAATGGCGGCCGGTGCCGAGGGGCAGCAAAATCATGGTGGCCTGGTCGTAGATGACCTTGTTAATGCCCTTATAGATCGTGTCGCGCTTGGCCGGATCGGTCTCACTCACGCCAGCGTTGACGCCCTGAATGAAAGTCTTCACCAGGTCAGCAGGGAAGTTCTGGTTGGAGCCGTAAGTGCCCACCAGGAAGGGTTGGTACCAGTCGTGCGGGTCGTGGTAGTCTTCCTGCCAGCCGATGATGAAGGCGGGGAGGCGGGCATGCTGGTATTCACTCAAAATGGTTGGCCACGGCACTCCAAGAACCTGGATGATGAATTTATTGTTGACCTTGGCCAGGTTGGATTGGAGGATATTCGCCACAGTCAGGCGGGCAGTATTGCCCGTGTTGTAGGTCAGTTGGAAGGTGAAGCCAGTATCCCACAGGCTCTTGCCATCCGCCGCCTTCAGCGTAGAAGCCTTGAAGGCATCCGTGCACTTGGTTGCGTCGAAGGTGTAGTGCGGGCCGGCCGCGTCGTAGCCAGGCATGCCGGGCAGGGGCAGGGTGAAGGACTGGATCGCTTCCCCCAGCCAGAACTGGGAAATCATTGTGTCCCAGTTGAAGCAGTATTCAAAGCCCTTACGGACGTTGACATCCGAGAAGAAGTTCGCGGGAATACCCTTGCCATCCAGCTTGCCGCTGCCGATGTAGGGGTTGCCACCCTGGGTGTTGATGGCGAAGTTGAACATCAAGGTATCCTCGGCCAGGGCAGGTGCGCCCTTGGCCAGGCGGAGAGGTTGGTCAGGGGTCTTGCTTGGAGCCACCGGGCCAAAGTCGCCCTTGGCCAGGTCGTAATTAGCCTGTTCGCCAACCAGGGGATCGACCTGGGAGACGTTCGCCCGTGGTACAGCGGCCAAATCCGCATCACCAGCCTGCAGCATGGAGAAGCGAGTGCCCCACTCCGAGATCTCTTTGATGACGATGTGCTTGACCGCGGCATCACCGGTGGGAGCACCCTTCCACATGGGATCCTTCATCCAATAACCGGTGAAGGCTTCCAGGTCAATTTCCGTACCCTGGGTCCACTTGGCCAGCTTGTAGGGACCCGTGCCGTTTTCGATGCCGTTGAATGGATCGCTTTCGGTGACACTGTAGAACTTGACCCAGTCATCGCAAGAGCCACTCCAGCCTTTATTCGAGGCGACCCACTTCTTGTCCATCACAGCGCCCCAGGTATTGGCAATGGCGGGTAAGAAAGGACCCCAGGGCTGTGACAGTTTCATGGTGACTGTGCCCTTGGTGTCGTCAGGTACGATCAAGGAAGTGACCCAATCGCAGGTGGTCTTGAGCACTTTTGGATCCACTTTTGCCATTCCCGCGGTATCGCCATTCAAGGCGGTGCCAGTTGCCTTGGCAATCTGGGCAGCGGTCAGGGTATCGCCAACTTTGGCGCCGGCTTTCACTGCTTCAACGATCATGGAAGCATCTTGCATGCCAATGCCAAAGAACGGCTCGGTTAAAATCCACTCTGGGGAATTGGGGCCGCTCTGGAGCAGGCCGCGGATGAACGAATAAGCCACGTCGGTGGCGGTCATCGGATCGCCGTTGTGGAATTTCACGCCCTGGCGGATCTTAAATGTGATCGTCTTGCCATCCGCCGAGATCCCGCCGTTCGCCGCGGAGGGAACTTCCGTCGCCAACATGGGGACGAAACTTGAAGCACTTTCGCGGTTGAAGAAGATCAGGGTTTCATAGGTGTTCTGGATGATCTCACCCGAAGCGGTGTCGTAAGCCTGAGCCGGATCCATGGTCACCATGTCGCCGATCGTAGCTGAAACGATGGTGGTGGGATCCTTGGATTTAAAGGTTTTGAGAGGCGCTGCCGGTAGGGGAGTCGCGGTAACGACCTGCACCGTGGTCTGGGGCGGCGATGTTACAACCACCGTGTTTACGATCTCGGTAATCCCAGGTTGAACAGGCGCCAAGGTTTGCCCTGGTGCCGTCGTGGTAGGAGTAGCGCAGGCTGTGAGCAGCATGCTGGCTATCATCACCACTGAAGCTAAAACGAACAGTTTATTACGCATTATTCTTCTCCTCAAATTAAATATCTAATTCGTTGAACGTTGATCTACGCACTAGAACGAACCTGCTTAGCAATTGCCTCGAAAGCCTCACCTCCTCTCATCAGTCTCGGTAAGAATGGTACGCGAGTTGGATCGCGTGCCAGATTGCATACAAATATTGTAACTGCTCAGGCATATGAGAGAAAGCCCCGAATTTGAGGTAATTGCGG
>DAIQPZ010000185.1:0-5261 GCA_036787065.1 Anaerolineaceae bacterium | reverse complement strand
GATCTCCCAAATAGCCGTAAACCCGGCATAGACCCCAACAGGCCTCCACCCGCAGGCGCGATACTTCCAGAGTCTGGCTGATTTCCACTGCTTTTTCAAACTGCTGGCGGGCCTGGTCGTAGGCATCAGGGGTATTCAACAACGTCAGGGCATGGCCCTGGCGCATGTGCCCAACACCAATCACAAAAGGGGAATGCAGCTCGTTGCCGCGTAACGTGCCTTCCCGAGCCGTCCGGAGGGCAATTTCAGCTTCGCCTTCAAAACTACAAATGAGAGACAGCAGCAGCAGGGTCTCGCGATGCGAACGAGGCAAGGACACCGGAGACTGCCGTTCAGCCGCAGCCCGTTCTTCCAGGGCCTGGCGGGCGCGGGCAATCCGCCCGGTGCGCAGCAGGACACGAATCGAAAGTTCGCTTTCATTGGTGCCGAATTCGCGCAGCTCACGTGCCTGCACCCGGTATTGTTCTGCTTCATCCAGATGACCAGAATTCAAGCGGTTTTCGGCCAGCAGTTCCAACAGGTGAGCGCGGTTTTCACGATCGCTTTGGCCATCTGCCACCCGCAGGGCCTCCTGCAGCACCAGCTCTGCCTCGGCAGGATTGACAGTATCCAGGTAGATGCGCGCCCTTCCGTGCAACGAACGGCTCAATCCACCCATATCGCCGCGAATTCGGAAGCGGTCCTCGGCATGGCGATACCAGCCCAGGGATTCTTCGAAGCGGCTGTGCAGGCGGGCGATATCGCCCAAAAAAACCATCAACTGGGGCGAGCTATCTAACACCGCCGGCGGCAACCCACTGATCCATTTATTCAGGGTCTCCATGCGGCCAGCTCGCAGTAAGGCTTCACCGATATCGGCCATAACCACAGCTGCCTCAGAATAAGCGTCGGCCTTCAAGTAGTGATAAATGGCCTCTTCTTCCTGCTTGCGAGTCAGGTAGATCGCAGCCGCCTTGCAATCCAGCTCCCGCCGGTCCGCTTCTGGAAGCTGGCGCAGGATAAACTCGCGGAATAAATGATGATAGCGGATCGAATCTCCGCCCAATTTCGCCAGGAACATACCATTTTCGTACAGGTAACGCAGGTATTGGTCGCTATCGGTCTCACCACGCAGGAGGTTACAAACCGGCGCATTTAGCTCCCGCAGGATTGCTGTAGTTCGTAAAAATTGGCGAACATCCGGCGAAAGCTGCTCGAACACTTCACGGGCCAGGTAGTCAAACAGCCCTTCGGCAGTAACGGCCAGCCTGCCGGGCAGGCGTTCGGCCGTTGTAACTGCCCCACTCTTCAAACCCTGCCAGTAAAGCTGGAGTGCAATTGCCCAACCTTCGGTCTCGGCCGCCAGGTTCCGGATGTCTTCATCACTGATTGATAGGGCGTAATGCTCGCGGAACAGACTGGCAACCTCATCCATGGTGAATGCCAGTTCATCCTGACCAATAAATAGCAACTCGCCCTGGGCCCGCCAGGTCGCCAGGGCCGGAAGCCTTAACGGATAGCGAGATGAGAAGAGGAAGTGCAAATCGGCAGGCGAGCGCTCAACCAGCCGCTCCAGGATGCTCTGCACAACTGTGGCATCGTTCAGGGTATGGACATCATCCAGGACCACCAGAACCGGCGCATGGACATGTTCTGCCAGATCATTGGTAAAACTATCCACAATCCCAGGCCAGGGCAGATCCTGAGAATTAAGTTCCTCGCTTTCCAGGAAAGCTGCGGCACCTGCGGCCGGTAGATTGGGGATACAGGCCTTGATTGCCTGTACCAGGTGAAAAAGAAAAACAAAGGGATCGGTATCTTCGTGGCCCAGGTGGTACCAGGCAAAGGCGTACCCACATTCTTTCAAAGCCGCCAGGGCAGTTGTTTTACCATAACCGGCGCCGGCCTGCAGAATGGTCAGGCGGTAATCTAAGGCTCCCAACAGCAGCGAAGTCAGGCGAGGACGGATCAGGATGCGCCGGTGCAGGCGGGGGGGCATCAGCTTGGTGCGGACCAGCGGCGATTTCTGGTAAACCATTAGTTCCTCATTTTTTAGCCAGGCTGTGTGAGACGATAACCATACCAACCATAGAAGCCTATCTTCCTGCTGATTGCCTGTGCGAAACATTGGGCATTTTTTGCCGAGATTGCCGTCAAAAAAAACATTTTTTGATCCAGGCCTGGAATATTAGTTTACAGCGCCTTTCGATGCAATGGTCAGGATTAACCAGATGCCGTAAACAATGGAGACAACCCCGACAACAGAGAAGAGCCAGTTGATGCCGTTAAGGACCGCGCGGGTTGGCTTCAGGTCCAGGATGACGCCGCGCAGACCGATTAACGAGTGCGAGACCGCAAAAGATACGAATAAAATCTCCATGATGGGGATGATTGGATTCTGATAATATTTAAGAACGTCTGCATAGGAGAGCAGGCCATTGGGTGCAACCAGGTGGTTGACAATAAAATGGATGAAGAGAATAACGATGATCAACGCCCCAGTAATGGCTTTAATAAACCACAACCAGATACCTTCGCCAGATTTGGGTCCGTAAAGTGATTTTTCCATAAGACCTTCCTTTATCTGTTACGTTAACCGTTCGCAGCGATCAACCAAAGAACATGCGCACTGCGAAGACAAGGCTGATGACCACTGCGATGGACAGCAGCACGACCAGGAGCATTTTCTGGTAGCGGATGGCGACCCCAAAGCTGTTTAGAACGATCCGGACGCCGTTCAACCCGTGCATAATACCTGCCGTTACGACCAGCACCTCCAGGAATGTAAAAACGGGGTTGTGGATCGTGGCGATAAACGTGTCGTACCCGCCGGGCCCTCCTGCTAGCTGGCTGAGGACGACCAGGTGCATGAAGAGGTAGAGTGTCAAACCCAACGCCGTAATCCGGTTCAGGATAAAACCCAGCATGTTAACCGTCCGAGCGCGCGGGTCAAACCATTTTGCAGCTCGGATGAGTGGAGATTGCCTGGTGATCTCACTCATTTGCTCACTTCCAGCGTGTCTATTTTTCTGGCAGTCGAACCGCCAAACAGCCGTCTCAACCGCATGCCGATGACCTGTTTGCGCAGATCCATGATCCGCCAACCTGGGTCAACGAAGGAAGGACAAACTGCTGTGCATTCAAAAGCGCTGTGGCAGCGCCAGATACCATCCTCGCAATCGACAAGCTGCAATACCTGCTCATCGGTCTTGATGCCGTGTTGGTGTGCCCCGGCCAGGACTGCCGGTCCGAGGTATTCGGCCGAGGATGCAGTGATCGGGCAGGCGCTGATGCAAAGGCCGCATTCAATGCAGTCCGAAAGGCGGATAAAATCTTCCCCGTGCCGAACCGGCCCGGCCGGACGCGCCTCGGGCTGGATCGCTTCTCGGCTGTCAGAATTTACCGAGTGCTGGCCAACTTTATCCATACGGGTATACAAAACGCCCATATCCACTGCCAGGTCGCTGATCACGGGGAAGTTGCGCATGGGCTCAACCCGGACCACACTGCCATTGTGGGTAATGTCGCGGATAGGGGTAATGCAGGTGAGCTTTTCAGCGCCGTTGACACGCATGCCGCAGGCGCCGCAGGTGGAGTGATGGCAGGCATGCCGGAAGACCAGAGTCCGGTCTTGGAAGGCCCAGATACGCTCGACTGCATCCAGCACGTATTCGTCCGGATCGACCTCGAGTTTGAAATTATCGAAATGAGGGGATGCTTCTCCCTTTTTACGAGAAACCTGAAAAGTGATAGTCCACTTGGTTTCAGTCATGATGGCTCCTTTAATTATTCAGGTAATAGGCGCGGTACGAAAGCAGCGGGATATCTTTGGTGGTGCAAACGGCTTGAATGCCCAGCTTAGCGCATACCATATCGACTGTTTTTTCCGCCATCGCCCTCAACGTGGTGGCCTTCCCACCGGTAATTGTCACCAAGCCTTCAATGCCATCCGATACTTTGTGGTCGAAGCATTTGAAAGTGCGGGCGATACTGCGGCCAGCCGACCCCTTGCCGATCAACGGGCGGGTGGCCATGTACACGCCGCGCATTTTAGTCTTACGAATGGCGGGAATCAGTTCTGAACCGCGGTCCAGCATCAACTTAACCTGTTCATCCACCACGGGCACATAATCCAGGTCAGTCACTTCAAAGGAAGTTGTCCCGACCACCATCATCCGGCGCTGAGGCAGGACGATATCGCCATCCCCGGGTTTGTTCAACCGGTTGACGCAGCGTTGGATCATGCGCTGGTCGTATGCAACCATAACCCCCGGGGTTGGATTGATCGGCACATGTGCGCCGGCCTGAGCCGCAATCTCGCCGACCCAGGCTCCGGTGGCATTGACCACCATGTCAGCAACCAGTTCTTCGCGGACGCCTGAAGCGAGGTCCAAAATTTTAACCCCCTTTACATTGCGCTGGCCGTCAATAATGAGCTGTTCCATGTCGGTAAAGGTGCGGAATTTTGCCCCATTTTTTTTGGCAGTCGCCGCAAAGGCCAGGGCCAGGCGCAGGGGATCAAACGTCCCATCCGGCACAGTGAAGCCTACGATGACCCTGGGATTGATGTTTGGCTCCATCGCCAAAATCTGCTTGGGGGTCAATTCCTCGATTGGAATGTGACAGACCTTGCAGCCTTCAACGAATTCCTCCGCATAGGCCAGATCGCTTTCGTCGATGGCGATAAATAACCCGCCGTTGGGCTCGATAACCTGCGGCACAATCTTGCGCAGGATCATATTTTCATCGATGCATTCGATGGCGGATTCCTGGTCACTTACGGCATAACGCCCGCCGCTGTGCAGCAACCCGTGGGTCCGTCCAGAAGTCCCATTGGCGATATCGCCGCGTTCCACGACCGTGACGTCAAAACCCCGCAATACCAGGTCGTGAGCCGTAGCAACCCCTGTAAACCCGGCCCCAATCACAATAATTTTCGGCTTACGCATAGCCATTCTCCTTGCGTAATTTATTCAGAATATTCTGCGGGATTGTCTGATTTAATATCAATTATATTCCACGCGGACAAGTGTGACGACCAGATCTGGCGTTAAATATCTAAACACTGTGGGCAGGCAGAAACCTCAACGATCCTATTATCCATTTCTGGGGTATAGCTCTTGGCTGGGCCGGGGACAAAATCGGTCGCGCCGCACCAACAGGCAAACCAGCTCATTTTCAAGGATTTAAAAGGTAAGCGTTCGGCCTGGAGATCGATAACTTCTACCCCCGATCTCCAGCGTGCGTTGGTGATCAACGTTTTGCAGCCGACAGCTTTTAAT
>DAIQPZ010000184.1:0-5265 GCA_036787065.1 Anaerolineaceae bacterium | reverse complement strand
TATTTGTTTGCCAGGCATTAAAAACGGATGAATGAGACTTTGCGGTCTGACCTTTACAGTGCTTTTGCGGAGGTGTTATCGGATCCTCCAGATTGGCTCGCTCTTCCAGGGAGTGAATGGCCGCTGGTTACGATTGCCACCGGCGTGGCAATCAACTCAACCAATGCCCGGCAAGCCATTGAAAGAATGAAAGGGATCCCTCCGGAACCGATTGCCATTCGACAGGAAAGATATAATGCCCTGTTTTCAGGACCTGGGCGGCCCCGATTCTGGTTGCATGAATCACTTTACCGCAGTGGAAAGTTGTTGGATTCAGATACGATAGATATTGAAGGAATTTATCGGTCAGCCGGTCTTGAAATTGTGGGGGCTGAATTGCCCGATCACGTCTCGTTAGAACTGGCTTTCCTTGGCTATGTCGCAAATCAACAGGTCATTTCTGACCAGCAAAGCGGGATATGGGGTGAGATCGAACAAAATTTTATTAAAGCACACGCCGGTATGTGGCTGCCCGCCCTTGGACGTGATCTGGCGGACAGCGGGGATGAAGTGTATGCACCGATTGGCCAACTGCTCGCTGGTTGGTTCATGGGCAGCAGGCAACCCGTAAATCAAGGCTATTTCCTGCCAACGGGTGTGTGGTCACCAGTTCTGCTAAAAGTAGATAAATGCAGCCTGTGTGGTTTTTGTATGCAGGTCTGTCCCAGGGGGGTCCTGAGAATCCAAGAAGATTCAAGGGAAACCGTTCTGCTTCGTTCTGGTAGGTCCTGCAGCGGATGTGGAAAATGCGTGAGGATTTGTCCTGCGCAGGGTTTGAAGTTGGATAAATTAAACCCCGGCGCCGAGATTTCGGGAGAGACGGTTGTGCTGCGCTCTTCCCCCCGCGCCTGCTGCCCAAACTGTGGACAACCAACCGTCAGCCAGGCCGAATTAGAATCCATCGTGGAGCAGATTGGCCCTCTTTCCTGGTTAGAATTGTGCCAGGAATGCCGTTTTATCTCAATGGAGGATGTGTAATGACCATTCCAATGGCACAGCCGATTTTTCAGTTTTTCTACTGGCTGGTGAATACCCCAGGGCTTGGTGGTGTTGTACTCATGCTTTTAACCCCAGGAGCTTTGCTGGCTTCAATATGGACTTTACGATGGATCAGTCATGGGGGCCGGGCCAAGGAATCGGAGACTTATAGCTATCCGACGCCATCCTTATTCCATAATGACGACATCTCGCCCAAAACACCTAATGAGGAGTCGTAACTGCTCAGGGCCCTGTGGAAATGACCCGAATTTGAGGTGTTTGCGGGTGCGAAGCACCCGCAAACACCTCAAATTCGGCATCTTTCCTTCAATGGCTGAGCAGTTACGAGGAGTCACTAATAGTTCCATATAACGAACTTACCTGGTCGGCAGATGCTCAGGGAAACTCCGACCAGACGATGGGCAACCACTTTGCAGAATGTGATGTCCATTTATGGAGATAGAAAGGGATTTTTAGAAAATGACGCCTTCAGGTACTTGAGTAAAAATTCACAAAATTGACATTCGCCTGGCATTGGTTACAATGAGAGTATCAAGCTAATAATTATCTAATTTTAACATGGAGGGAGTTAAAGATGGCTTATTCACATAGCGCGCGAAGAATGTTGCATCTGATCCTGATACCTATCTTGCTGGCCCTTTCCTTAGGGAGCGCCAGTCCAGCCGCTTCTCAGCCCCTTATCTACACTTATGCCAATGGGGTTCAACTCGCCATTGCGGGCCAATTACCCGTCTTTCATGTGGTCTCACCGTTGGTGACAGTGGGGGGCACTCAGCTTCTGACCCAAAGTTTCTCTAATATCTATAGTCGCTCATTGACCCCGCAACAAGACACAATCAACAATCATGCCCGTTTTTCCTTATGGAACGAGACCAATAACACCGTCCTGGAACAGTTTGGCGCGACGGGCGGCTTTTACGCTTATAACCCAGACCGGGCCTTTAGTAACACGACAGATGGTACCACCCCTACCGCGGCAAATGCCCAGAGGTTTGCTTGCTTGTTCCTTACTAATCACCAAAGCCTGGTTCCTTCCGAGGCCGACCTTTCCATTCCGGGCCTGTCAGTACAATGCGATAATAATTTTGCCACCAACCCACTTTACAAGGTTTCCACGGAATGGCTGACCGGCCAGACTGCCCCAGCCGGCAATGCTCCAACTATAACCCAGGCGCCCATCGCTTTGCGGATGATGGTAACGGTGCCGATCATGCTGGATGCTGGGTTTAACTTCAAAGGGGCGCCAGTCATCCCGCTGGCCGGACCCGGTGGACACATTTCGATGATTTTCTTCAATCCTACCCCAGCGCTGGCCCCCAATGCCATCCCCGTTACCCTGGACCCAAACACGCCCGGGCTTCAGGCGGTGGCTATGCCAGGCTTTGGGCGCAGCTTCACATTTAACCGCAATGCGCCTACCCAGGACCCGGCCGTTGTTCAGGCCTTGATACATGGCCAACTCATGGCGGCTTACCCGGATGCCAAGAACATAAGCATACCCACGCCGGCTCTGGAATATTATATGAGCGATGCCAGCACGCCACAGTTGGCGTTAGAACCCGTCTTAAACTTTCCCGGCATCAGCCTGGATACAGGTGGGCATACGCTGACCCTCAAAGATATCACCCTGCCCGCCACCATACCGGGGCCATCCGGTTTAGGGCCAACGGTAGATATCCTCTCACCCACCAACGGCTCTTTCTATCTCCCAGGCGGGCAGGTCACCTTGCAGGGTAGGATCACCAACGGGACACCTCCTTTCAGCTATGACTGGCAGTTTGAGGATGGTACGTCGCTAAAGAGCGGTATCGCAGCCGCTGAAGGCCTCCTGCCTTTGTTCAGTGCCAGCCTGCCGGTTCCGGTCTCCAAGGGCTCACCCAGCTCGTTGGCCGTGCGCCTGTTGGTTACCGATTCAGACGGTATCACCCGCCAGGGCGAAGTTTCGTTAAGCCCTCCGCTGCAAAACTTCCTGCCATCGATCGCCAAAGGCGCAACCACCACCAACAGCCCGGTTAAACCTTTACTGAATCCCGCCGTACCCACGGCGCCCAATTATGTGCATACATTTGGCGTGGAATACGGTTCCGATTACCCACCTTATGGCCCAGGTGGACCGGATCTGGGTGGTGTACCCCCAGATGCAAACGGTCTATCCTCTGGATTGTGGAGCCTGGGTTACTCTCGCGTTTTTAATTGGTACAATGCCTCTGCCTGGGAAAAAGATTGGCGCGATTGTTCTTTGGGTGGCGGTGACTGCTCTTATGGTGTAGACCGGGCCGAGTATGTATATTACTCCGGCCACGGGAGCAACGGCGGTATTTCCATCCCATCCAACAGCCACGATTCGAACTGGTTCGATGGCATCAACGCTCGCTATCAAAATGCCCGCTGGGTGGGCTTTTCTTCCTGCCTGACCCTGCGCGCTCAAGGCGCCGCGCCGACTCCGATCACCCGCTGGTTCAACGCCTTCCAGGGTGCACACCTGCTGATGGGCTTCAACAGCACCATGGGCGATATCGCCTTTGGGGGACCGCTGGTCGATAATATGCGGATGCCAACCCTCCTGGGAGTTATCCCAATGCCTTGGGCCCAGCGCACGATTGCCGGTGCATGGGTACAAACGGCCTTCGAGATGAATGCTGGTAAGCCGGCTTATATCTATGCATGGAGGACGGGCGTGGATCCCTCGACAGATAAGCTCCCTTCCTCGTCGCTCTATCCTTCTCCGCCCCGTCCCTACCCGGTGATGTGGTACTACTGGGTATGGTGGGATGAATAAATGATCGGTTTCTGAAAACGAGAAAGGAGGCGGCGAGAGACCGCCTCCTTTCTCCTTAATCGATATGGGTACCCATTTTGGACCTGAAGGTCGAATTTTAAAGACAAGGCTGGTAGATAAGGAAAAACATAATGGCACGCAATTCATTTTTCCCCAGAAAACCGGGCATTATCCATTTCATGGTCATGTTATCACTGTTGATTGCGGTGGTTTTGCCTGCTGGTAGAACCGCTTTATCATTTCCGCTCGCTCCCATCGCACCCACGGCTGTGACCGCCGCGACCTGGTATAACGGGATGATCCAGTATTCATCTATTACCAACTGCGCCAGCATCATCCAGGGTTTTCCATATCAAGAAGACGGCGCGGCAGCCTACACCGGCTTCCAGGCCAATCCGGATGCGGGGCAGCCTGCGCCCAACACAATCTATTTAGTTCACGTCTTCATCGCCGGGATGGGGAATTCGTGCAGTGGCATTCGCGCTTACGTTGAGGTTGCCTTGCCGGCCAATACGTCGCTGGCGATTGACTCGATCAATCACGTCTCCTGCTTTTATGATAACGCACCGATAACGCCGGCATCTGCCTGCCCCCAGTCGTTACCACCGTCCACGGTCAACCCGGGCGCCTACGCCGTTTGGTCGACGGACAACGCCCATGCCTACACCTGGCCCCTCCCGCAGGGCCATACTCTCGAAATTCAGATTCCTGTCAGGTCGAGCATCGCGCTGAGCAACAGCACCCTTCAAGCCAACGTTTGGATGCTGGATGGCAACAGCAGCCCGTGGCTGCGCCCTCAGGAAGGGGTCTACGTCTTCAGCAGCCAGCCGACGATCATCTACAACAGCCCCTCGACCACGTCGATGACGACGACATCGGCCTATTCCCAAGCTTATCTATATAAGGATGGCGCCACCGGCACGGGCCAATTTGATCTGGGCACCACGACCGGTTATACGCTTAGACACGACGGTCCCATCACCATTGGGGCGGGGACAGCCTATTTAGCCTGGGACGATTGGGTACCACCTCCCTTTCCCATACTGACCCCGGACACGCTTTATCACTGGCGCTTCCAGTTCACCCCATCCGGCGGCAGCCCGATCTACGGCGCCGACCAGACCTTCCGCACGCTGCCAGATGGGCGCGTGACGGTTGGCAGTGGGATCACCGCGAGCTGTGATGAAACGGCTTTGATCACCGCGCTGAGCACGGCGAAAGAGATCTTATTTGACTGCGGTACTCTGCCGACCACCATCACCCTGACCGGGGTCCGCTCGATCACATCCAATGTAACCATTAATGGCGGCAATAAAGTGACGCTTGATGCAAATGGCGCGTCGAACCACTTCAACGTGCAGTCGGGTGCGCATCTCACCTTGACCCAAATCACGCTGATTAACGGAAATAATACGACGAATTGCGGGGGATCCATCAAAGTCCTCGCC
>DAIQPZ010000183.1:0-5275 GCA_036787065.1 Anaerolineaceae bacterium | reverse complement strand
TCTATTATTACAAGGCATTGGCTGTGCGTAGCCTGGGAGAAGATCAATATCCCCTGGGATCGAGCGCGCGCACCACCGCTAACGCCCAGGCAGGCCTACCGGATGATCAGGCTGCCATCGCCGAGTTAAAAACTCTGATCGACCATTTTCCCACCGATCGTTATTATCAAGATGCATGGGACGAAATAGCCTTTACCCAGTGGGCTTACATGGACCATCCAACCGACGCAGCGCAAACCATGTTGGCTTTTGTTAATGCCAACCCAACCGACCCAAAGGCGCCGGATTATCTTTTCCAGGCCGGTCGCTATTTCGAAAGGACCGGCCAGCTCCAGGATGCAGTTCAAGCCTGGACCCGCATCGCTGATGAATACGCTTCCTCCGACCAGACCTTTCAGGGTCTTTTGTTTGCGGGTGTTTCCCTGGTCCGGTTGGGCGACCTCAAGAACGCGCAGACCACATTTCAACGCGCTTTATTATTGGATACCGATCCGGTCCACCAGTCCGCCGCTTACTTCTGGATCGGAAAAGTCCAAAATGCTCAAAACGATCTTAATGGAGCGCAAGCCAGTTGGCAGGAGGCACTCCAAAAAGATCCGACCGGTTATTACAGCGAACGCGCACGCGACCTGATTCTGAACCGTAAAGCATTTTCATCACCCGCAATGGTCGACCTGGCTATCAATTTGCCCATCGAAAGGCAAGACGCCGAAACCTGGGTACGCACTACATTTAATCTTCCAGCCAATACCGATTTATCCAGCCCAGGTCCCCTCGCCAGCGATCCCAGGCTGATGCGCGCCATAGAATTTTGGTCTCTGGGTCTCTATACCGAAGCGGATGTTGAAATTACCGACTTTCGCCAGGCCATCAGCGCTGATCCAGCTGCCTCATTTTATCTCATTCAAGTGCTGGTCGATATGGGCGATTACCAAAATGCCATCATTGCCAGCCGCCAGGTGCTTACCCTGGCCAACATGAATGATGTCACTTCGCTGAATGCCCCCGTCTATTTCAATCATGTGCGCTTTGGGCTCTATTACAAGGATCTAGTTTTACCAGCTGCGCAGGCCGAAAACCTGGATCCATTGCTGCTCTTCAGTCTGATGCGCCAGGAGAGCCTGTTCGAAGGGTTTATCCAATCCTCGGCCGGCGCGCGGGGTCTGATGCAAATTATGCCAGATACAGGTAAGCACCTCGCCGCAACGCTGGGTTGGCCGGATGCCTATTCAGACAGCGACCTCTACCGCCCGGCGGTTAACATTCGCCTGGGTGCACATTATCTTGCCCAACAGGTCCAGGGCTTTGAAGGTAATCTTTACGTCACGCTGGCAGCCTACAATGGCGGGCCGGGGAATGCTCTCATTTGGAAAAGCCTGGCCCCGGATGATCTGGACCTGTTCTTAGAGGTGATCCGCATCCAGGAAACCCGCACCTACATCATGAACATCGCCGAGTTGTATAATATCTACCGCCGTTTATACGGCCGAACGCCTTAAAAGAAAATGACCCCGCAGATCAGTTCAGGGGGTCATTTTCTTTTAACCCGGATCAATTACATCAATAAGCGATAAGGTTCTTCAAGATAGACCGCCAAGGCCTGCATAAACTGGGCGACTTCGGCGCCATCTGAAACCCGGTGATCCGCTGAAAGCGTAGCCTTCATGCGCGATCCGACTGTCAACTCGCCGTTCACCACCACCGGCACCTGCCGGGCAGAAGCAACGGCCAGGATTGCCGCTTCTGGCGGGTTGATAATTGCCTGGAAGTTTTCAACGTCATACATGCCGAGATTACTGATCGAGAAGGTGGACCCCTCGATATCTTCCGGGCGGACCTTTCCAGAGCGCGCGCGGATCGCCATCGCCTTAACCTCGGTTGAGATCAGGCGCAGCGGCTTTTGATCGGTATCTTTGCACACCACGGTCAGCAAACCGTTCTCTGTCGCGACTGCATTCCCCACGTTGACGTGGCCATGCCGGACAATCTCATTGCCCTTAATGCTCGCGTTAAGGTTTGGAAACTGGCGCAAGGTGAGCGCAACCGCACGCACAATGAAATCGTTCACGGACAGCTTCTGGTCGTCGGGCAGCACCGCGTTGATCTGCTTGCGCAAAGCGACCACCCCTTCCATATTGTATTCGTGAGTTACATAGAAATGAGGAACATTCTGCTTGGCTTCCTGGGTGCGCCGGCCAACGGTCGCCTTTAACTTGCTCAACGTGATCACCTGATCTGGGGGTACTTCTCCAGGCGCCATCCCTGGCAAAGGCAGCACAGTGGGTGTTGAAGGTGCTGTAACGGCGGGAGCCGTTGAAGTCGCCGCGGCGGTCACAGCTACTGTGGGTGGGGCTGGTTTGGACTGCATGCCTGCCAGGGCGGTCTCGATGTCTTTCCGCACGATCCGGCCTTCTGGACCTGTGCCCCGGATCAGGCTGAGATCGACGGCATTTTCCTTTGCAATGCGCCTGGCAATGGGGGAAGCATGCACCGGGCCTACCGCGATTGCGGGAGCCTCGGCCTGCGCCGAAACCACCGGCGTCACTGAAGGATCGGTAGGCGCTGGGGTTGGGTTAGTAGGTGGGACAGCCTTTTCTACCCCCTTCCTTTTAATTTCTTCAACCTTTTCACCTGGCGCAGCAATGACTGCGATCGGCGTCCCGACCGGCACCACACTGCCCGGTTCCACCAGCAAACGGTTGATAATTCCGGTATAAGTCGATTCGACCTCTACCGTGGCTTTATCTGTCTCAATTTCAGCCAGTACATCGCCTTTATTGACCGATTCCCCTTCCGCTTTTACCCACCTTATCAGGGTGCCTTCGGCCATATCAAAACCAAGTTTTGGCATAGTAATGGTATCTGCCATTACAAGACCTCCTTTACCGCCTTAATCACATCCTCCACTTTGGGAAGAGCCAACTGTTCCAGGTTGCGGTTATACGGCAGGGGAACTTCGGCCTGGGCTACCCGCCGGATCGGCGCATCCACATAATCAAACGCCTGTTCATAAATCCGCGCCGAGATTTCGGCGCCCACGCCAAAAGTTGGCCAGCCCTCTTCGACGATTACCGCGCGGTTTGTCTTTTTAAAGGACTCGATCACGGGATCCATATCCAAAGGGCGGAGCGAACGTAAATCGACGATTTCGACCTCGATGCCTTCTTTGGCTAACGCATCGGCCGCTTTAAAAGAAACATCCACCATCTTACTATACGTCACAATGGTCACATCTCGCCCGGGTCGTTGAACAGTCGATTTACCAATCGGCACCAGGTATTCCCCATCTGGCACCTCACCTCTCATCTGATAAAGCGTGGCGTGTTCAATAAACAAGACAGGGTCATTACAGCGGATGGCGCTCTTGAGCAGACCTTTGGCATCCGCGGGCGTGCCAGGCGCAACCACCTTTAGTCCAGGAAAATGAGCAAAAATCGCATCCGGTGTTTGGGAATGGGTAGCCCCTAACTGCCTGCCGCCGCCACCCACTGTGCGGATCACCAGGGGCAGCACCATCTGTCCGCCAAACATATAATGCAGTTTTGCCGCTTCATTGACAATATGATCCATGGCCACAAACGCAAAGTTAATCGTCATGAGTTCAGCAATTGGGCGAAGACCAGTCAAGGCTGCCCCGATGGCTGAACCGACAATCGCGGCTTCCGAGATAGGTGTGTCGCGCACGCGCTCAGGGCCAAAATGATCGTAAAAGCCCTTGGTGACGGCATACGTACCACCCCAAACACCCACCTCTTCCCCCATGATGAACACATCGGGATCTCGTTCCATTTCTTCCCATATCGCCTGGGAAATGGCCTCACGCATTGTAATCCGGGCCATAGCCTCTTCCTTTAGGGTTCAACGTAAATGTTATCGAATAATTCCTCAGGCGCTGGTTCAGGACTGGCCTGGGCAAACTCAACTGACTTATTGATCACCTCTGCGGCATCATCTTCAGCCTTACAGAGTTCTTCCTCGGTCGCGATACCATTTGAAACCAGGTAACGATGGTAGATCCCGATGGGATCGCTCTCCTCCCAATGATGGATCTCTTCCGCCTTGCGATAACGTTCCGGATCCCCCATCGAGTGACCGCGGAAACGGTAAGTTTCAACCTCAAGGAAATATGGGCCACTGCCAGAACGGATCTTCTCAATAATATCGAGGGATGCCTGGCGCACTTCCATAATATTCATCCCATCGACCCTGGATGTGGGTATGCCATAACCACCTGCTTTTTGGCGCATATCAGAAACTGCCGAAGCGCGTGCTACAGCCGTGCCCATCCCATACTGGTTATTCTCACAGACCCAGAACACGGGTAAATTCCACACCTTGGATAAATTTAATGCCTCGTGGAAAAAACCAATATTGGTGGCGCCGTCCCCAAACATCGCAATCGTCACTGCTTTATTCCCTCGGTATAGGTCGCCCAGGGCCAAACCGCTGGCGAGGGGTAGATGAGCGCCTACAATGGCATGGCCACCCCAATAATTTTTACTCACATCCGCCATATGCATCGAACCGCCACGGCCCCGTGAACAACCCGTCTTTTTCCCTAACAGCTCCGCCATCACTTGATTGGCCGATATGCCACAATTAATCGCGACTCCGTGGTCGCGGTATGCCGTGATCACTCGATCTTGAGGTTGGCGTGCACTAATCAAACCGGTACTCACCGCTTCTTGTCCAATGTAAAGGTGAAGGAATCCGCCAATTAATCCTTGCTGGTATAGTTCAGCAGCGCTTTCTTCCAACCGGCGAATCTGAACCATCTGACTAAATAATTCTAAATATTCTTGTTTTTTCATAAACTGGGATTTCCTCCTCTGCCGCCTTGAATCCATTCGAATTTTGTTTCTGCTCAGGTCCTTGTGAAAAATGCCCGAAATTGAGATGTTTGCGCCTACTTGCTTAGCGCAAACATCTCAATTTCAGTAACATTCTTCTCACCGTTGGCAGGTATCACATTTCATCTTGAAAAATTATACCAAATAACGGCTCTTTCGACTAACCCATGACAAGTCTTGTACAAGCAAATTTATACATCGGGAACCCATAATCGGGGTAAGTTCCGGGATAATGTCGCAATTCCCTTTCTGGATAAAGGGAATTGCGTCATCAAAAAACCAATCATCTGATCCTGGAGTTCATCGCCCCCATTATGCACTAACTTAAGCGCCTTCGAATTGACAATCGCGTGGTATGTCATTGCTTCGCGGGGCCTCCTAAGAAACTTCCTAGGCGGAGGCCATCACAGTCGCGGGTTCCAGAC